>JBBIQF010000506.1:0-4895 GCA_037442445.1 Planctomycetaceae bacterium | reverse complement strand
GCAACACGCAATGCCTCGGCCACGACAGAGCGGGGCCCTCCGGCTTGGAGGGACGCGCTCCGTCGCGTCCGCCGCGCTCGGATACTCGCCCTACCCCAGACGCTCTTTCGCCCTGAGCATCCGGAAAGCCCCGGGCCGTGAACGGTTACGGCGCCGGCTTTCCGTGGCAGCCGATGCAATGGCGGTCCAACAGGGGTTGGACGACTTCGACGAACCCGAATGGCCGGCCACGTGCCATGTCCCCTTCCCCTTTACGCTATAACGCCCGGGTAACGCCGGGAATAGCGCAGGGGTACAGGCCATCGGGGCCGGGCCGCGGCTTGGGCGGGGCGTCCCAGGCCAGCCGGTCCGGCAATAGGTTCAAGTCGGACTGGATGGCTTCGTTCCAGCCGATGCGCCGGCCGGAATAGGTCGCCATGCGTCCCAGGATGGCGGTCATCGAGGCCTCGGCGCCCCAGTCGCCTTCATTGTAGGGCTGGCCGGCCAACAGGGCCGCAAACAGGTCGTCCATTTCGAGCTGATGGCCGTCGGGGCCCCGCTCCCATTTGAGCGTCGGCCCGCCGAAGACCCGGAGCATGGCCCGGCCATGCCCCTCGATACTCACCTCGCCTTTGGTGCCGTGCGCATGTTCCGAGAAGCTCTCCCAGCAGCCGGGCATGTGCCGGCAGACGCTGAAGCACCGCGTGCCATCGGCATACTCGAACTCGACCGAATGATGGTCGAAAATCTCGCCGTACTGCTTGCCGATCCGCACCTGCCGGCCGCCCATGCCGTGGGCCGCAACCGGATGCCCCCGCATGATCCAGTTGGCCACGTCGATATCGTGGACGTGCTGCTCGACGATGTGGTCCCCGCTGAGCCAGGTGAAGTAGTACCAGTTGCGGACCTGATACTGCATTTCGGTCTCGTCCGGCCGCCGCTGGTACACCCATACCCCGCTGGAGTTGAAGTAGATGCGCAGGAACTTCACCGCGCCGATCATGCCGTCGTGGATGCGGCGGATGGCCTCTTTGTGCTTGATTTCGTGGCGGAGGTGATGCCCGACGGCCACGGCCAGGCCTTTGCGCTTGGCTTCGGCGTTGGCCGCCAGGATGCGGCGGATGCCCGGGGCATCGGTCGCCACGGGTTTTTCCATGAACACGTGTTTGCCGGCTTTGACCGCGGCCTCGAACTGCATGGGCCGGAAGCCAGGCGGCCCGCACAAGAGCACCATATCCACCCCGGCCTCGATGGCCTGCAAATAGCCGTCCAATCCGGTGAACTTCCGCTCCTCCGGCACGTCCACGCGGTCGGGGCAGCGGTTGCGGATGGCCTTCAGGCTGCTCTCCAAGCGGTCGCGGAAGGCATCGTGCATGGCTACCAGGCGCACGGGGGCCTTGGTCGAGAGGGCATTGATGGCCGCCCCGGTTCCCCGCCCGCCGCAGCCCACAAGCGCGATCCTGATCACCTCGCTACCCGCGGCGTGGGCGCTGCGGGCCAAAACCAGGCCCGTGGCCACGCCCCCCGCCACCGAAGCCCCCATGGCCGACCTTACTGAAGTGGCATGCACATTGTCGCTCATCGAAGTCGCTCCAAAAGGGTTGCTTTACGCACCGAAAAACAGTCGTTTTCAGAGAACACCAGGTACACCGTGCGGCCGTCCTCGCCCATCCACTTGGCCGGCAGCGACGAACTCTCGCCCGGCCCAACGTCCCACCTGGCCGTGTAGAACACCGTGGTCCACGGCCCCCAAGGTTCGGGGGCGTCGTAGATGGCCAGCCCGCCCTCGAACCGCGGGTCATCGCCCAGCCCGGTCTGGCACCACAAGTACCGCTTCAACACCGGATGCCAGGTGACCGACGACCGGTAGCAGTGCCCCGGATGTACGAATACCGCACCCCGGCCAGAAACGTCGCGGGTCCATATCGGCTGGCCGCCGTGGAGCCCCGCAAAATACTCGTAGGCCGCCGGATCCGTGATTCGGCTCTGGAGCACGCGGGCCAGCACCATTCGGTCGGCCCGCCGGTATGCGCTGTCCGAATCCGGCGAGTAAATGTACACGTACGGGTCGCGCGCCCCGGCGTAGTTCGGGCCGAAGTTCAGAAACGTCGGGCAGCCGAAGCTGACGCGAAACTTCCAGTCCGCCCAGGTCCAGGTGCGCCCGTGGTCGCCAGACCAGGCCAGTTGAGCGTTGCCCGTGTTGCGGACCAGCATGTAGAGCGTCCCGTTGACCATCAACAGGCCGCTCGCCTTGGGTCCCCGAGGTCCCTCGCCCGTGCATTCCAAAGTGGGACTGCGGACGTTTTCGCCAACAAAGTCGGCCGGCCCCCCGCGAATCCGGCACAAGCCCAGGCTCAGTTTCCGCTCGACGAAGGGGGCGAACCCCCGGCCATCGCCATACGCCCCATACATCGCGTCGTCGTCGCCCCACGTGAGCGGCCAATTGTCGCTGCCCGGCGCTTTGCGCACGATCGTCTCCGGCGGCGCCCACTGGATGCCCGCAATCACCGGGCTTGGCGGATAGGGCGGCCGGTCGTCCGCCGCAGCCAGCGATACCGTCCGGTAAACCCCGGGCCCAAGGCCGCCTTGCCGCTCGGGCCGGCCACTCGCTGGGCCTGCCGCGGCCGCAAGCGGCTCCAGAAACGGGCGCAACACGTCGTAATGGTCGGTCCCGGTCCGCTTCCACGAGTCGCCGGCCCGCGCTACCACCAAATCCAAGGTGGGAATGACCACAATCAAGCTATCGTACAACCCCCACGACCAGAACGCATCGCGGGGAACCCGGGCCAGGGTGCCGTCGCCGTTGTTCCACCACAATAGCCCATAATGCCGCGAGGCGTTGCCGTACTGCCGGGGGTCGGCCACGGGCAGCTTCGCCAGCCAATCCGGAGTGCGGCTGACCGCCGCCACAAAGTCCGGAGGGAGAATCTGCGTATCGCGCCACCGTCCGCAGCGGAGATACAGGTAGCCGATGCGAGCCATGGCGTCCACATTGGCGTGGATGCCCGCCCCGAACTCCCGCCGCGGGATGCCCTCGATGGTCCTCGGCCGATAGGCATTCTCGCGCCAGCGGAGGTCCGACCGGCCGATGCCCAGCGGGGTGAACACCCGTTCGAACATCAGTTCCGCCAGATCGCGGCGGTAGGCCAGCGTGAGGCACTCGGCCAGCCAGTTGGGGCCGCCGTCGCTGTAGGCCCACCGCGTGCCCGGCTCGAACCCGAGCGCCGTATAGCCGCCCGGCTTAGCGAACCCCGCCGTGTGCGTGGCCAGGTGCAGCAGCGTGATTCGCGGGAGCCAGCCGGTCTGCCGGTTTTCGTCAGGCGGGCGACCGAAGCCGGGATGATGCTCGATTGCCTTGTCGTCCAGGCGGGCTTTTCCATCGGCGATGGCCAGCCCCAACGCGGTGACGCCAATCGATTTGGTCGTGGATTTCAGGTCGTACAGTTTGCGCGGGTCGCCCCACGCCAGGACCCGCCTGCCGTAGCGGACCACACAGCCCGACCCGCCGCCGGTTAGCGCGTAGTTCTTGGCCTGCTCCAAGAGGGCCGGGTCGAGACCCACGTCCTGTGGAGCGGCTGTGGCCCAGTCCGGCGCAGGCCAGACCGGCTCGCCGCCGGGCGCCGTGCTGCCTGCGCCCAGCAGCATCACAACTGCAACGCATATTCCGCCGTGCATGGTACCCTCCACGCCGCGAGCAATGGCGGCCCACTACCCCGTGCCCCTATGGTAACACGATCGCATCGCACTGCCAGATGTCGAAACGGGGACGTAGCTCGTTTCCGCCGCGCCGAATTCGCTGGGGGCACATTGAAGCCTGGGTGGACAAGCACGTGAAGCCAGCCGCAGCGCGCGTGGTGTGCCGGGGCAAGGTGGCCGGTGGTCTCGAACGAGCCCCGGGGAGCCCCGGGCGTCAGCCGGGGGTGGGGCTAAGAGCGAATCAGGAGTGCCGGCTGCACCGGGGGCTTACGCCCCCGGCTCGGGGCTTGCGTCTTCGGCTCGCCGCCGGCCGCACCGGGGGCTTACGCCCCCGGCTCAAGGCTTGCCAATGCGCGTGCCGGTCGCGATAGTGGAAGGCGTCCTTGTGTGCTGCTACCGGCGAGGAGCGATTTATGGCCGAGTGGGTCCACAGCGGGAGCTGCTGGCGACATGCGAAGCGATGCGCTTCTGCGGGGCGCCGCCGGCACTGCGACGCCGCCACCACTGAAGTCGTATTGCCAACGAGGAGACCTGACCATGAAACGTAGCCTCATCCTGCTGGCCGCCCTTGCCGCGGCCGGCCAAGCCCTCTTTTCCTTGACCCGCGGGCCGCTGGGCAATCCGCTCCAGGCGGCCGAACCGGCAAAACAGGCCAAGGTGCTGGTGCTCACCGGCAACGAGTACCCTGGGCACAAGTGGAAGGAGACGGCCCCGCTGGTCGCGCGGTTCCTGGCCCAGGACCGGCGGCTGGCGACCACGGTCAACGAGAATCCGGCCTTTCTGGCCTCGCCCGATTTGCACCAGTACGACGCGATCGTGCTGAACTACATGAACTGGGAGTCGCCCGACCCCGGGCCGCAGGCCCGCGAGAACTTGCAGCGCTTCGTGGCCGGCGGCAAAGGACTGGTGCTCATCCACTTCGCGTGCGGGGCGTTCCAGGGGTGGCCCGAGTTCCGCAACATCGCCGGCCGGGTATGGGACCCCAAGCTCCGCGGCCATGACCCGCACGGCAAGTTTACGGTGCTGATTGCCGATCCCCAGCACCCCATCACGCGGGGGATGGAGCCGTTCGAGACCATCGACGAGCTGTACACCTGCCTGGCCGGCGACAAGGAAATCCACGTGGTGGCCAAGGCCATTTCCAAGGTGGACCACAAGGAATACCCGATGGCGTTTGTGAACCAATACGGCAAGGGCCGCGTATTCCATTGCGTGCTGGG
>JBBIQF010000505.1:1530-4896 GCA_037442445.1 Planctomycetaceae bacterium | reverse complement strand
ACAAGGACATCTACGACCTGTCGCCCGAGGAGATGAAGGGGGTGCCCACCACGCCCGGCTCGCTGGACGAGGCCCTGCGGGCATTGCGGAACGACCACGAGTACCTCTTGCGGGGGGATGTGTTCACCGCGGACGTGATCGATACGTGGATCTGGTACAAGACGGAAAACGAGGTCGATGCCATGCGGCTTCGCCCCCATCCGTACGAGTTCTGCCTGTACTTCGATCAGTAGGGCTGCCCCGGGGCCGCCGCCTCCCTTCGCCGTGGAGCCGGTTCGGTTCACACGGGGGGGAGCGCGGCTTCGGTAGCCGCGATCAGTTGATGGGCCGATTGGGCATCGCCCGCTTGGCGGAGCGATTCCAGGAAGCCGGGCGCGTTGAGGATGCGGCTGAGCTTGGCCAGCGTGCGGAGGTGGCCCCGGTCGTCGGTCGAGCAGATCAGAAAGAAGACGTCCGTCAGCGCCCCGCGATTGCCCCCGAAGGGCAACCCATTGGGGGTGATGCCCAGGGCCAGGAACGCTTGCGCCAAAATAGCCGACATGGGACGCCGCGGGTGCAACAGCGCCACGCCATTGTCCAAGGCGGTAGGATACAGCTCCTCGCGTGCCCGCACCGCCTCGAGCATCCTGGCCGGGTCCCATAGCCAGCCGGTCCGGCCGGCCAGCTCGATCATGGCGGTGAAGACTGCGGCCCGGGTGCGGGCGGCAAGCGGGATGGCGATGGCCACGGGCGGGAGCAAGTCGGCGATGACGATCTCCTGCTCGCTGGCCGTGGGCTGCAAAAGGCCCTGAACATCCACCACGTCGTCCTCTTCCAAGCCGATCCGCTGTTCGAGCCAGTTATGGATATCGGCCCGAGCGAATCGCCATTGGCCAGCGACCTTGCGCCCCGGCAATTTGCCCCGCTCCGCCAGCCGGGCCACCTGCTGCGGCGTCAGATGCAGATACCTTGCAAGGCTTTCGATTCCGAAATCGGGCATGCAAGCTCCCACGCCCCCGCTGGCAGAAGGAACGCCGGGGGCAACAAACGTAATATCCTACACTCGGTAGCCTTTCCAAAGAAGCCCGCACTGGACGGACCTCAAACGGGCAAACGGGCTGGAAGGGCCCGGGCATTTCGGGCCTGTCCCACAAAAACCGTCCTGGCGGCTGGGAGCCCGTATCTGCTGGGCAAAGGCACCGCAAGCGACGCCGGGCCCAAAGTTGGCCCGTTCACGGGCGCGGCGAAGCTGCCGGCCACACCAGGCGATTAAGGGCCGCGGCCCCGTTGGAGAATTCGGCTGATGGGTCCGCCTGCGGCTGGGCCGATTGTCGGCCGAAGTTGGCCATCCCGCGAGAATCGCCCGGCTTACTCTGGCTTGCACCCCTACTGCGGGTTAAACTGAAGGCAGAAGGCCTGGAAGCAATCCATGCCTGCGGAGCGGGAACCGGGGCGTTTAGGAGTGCCGGCCCGCTGGCAGGGTAGTCACCGCGGCTTGTGTGGGGCGCAACGTCGGGCCGGGCGTCGGCGATGGGTATTCGGTTTTATTGTCCCAACGGCCACAAGTTGCACGTCAAGGCGTTCCAGGCAGGCCTGCGCGGCATCTGCCCGTACTGCGGAATGCCGGTGGATATCCCTCTTCAAAGCACCCGCCCCAGCTCCAAAGAGGAGCGCCTAGCCCGGAAGCGCCAGGCCGGGGGCGGGGGAGCCCAGGACCGGCCCGCACCCATCCTCCAAGAGCCCGCCGGGGGAACAGCCCCCGAACGCCGAGAGGTGGGTACGGGTGCGGCCCGCAGCGGCACGTCACCGGGTTCCGCGCCCACAGCCGCCGCGGGTACCGGCGCGCCAGCGACGCCGCAATCCGGTGCCCAGGGGGCGGCCATTGCCCGGGGCGAGGCCTATGCCGGCGGCCCCTGGGGGCAGGTGCCGGCACAGGACGCCGCTGGGGCAAGGTCCTCGGGAACGCCCGCCTCCCCCGGCGTTCAGCCCGCAGCTCCCCCGCTGGTAACCCGCACCACCCACGACCTGAGCGTGTTGGACGAAGCGCCCAACGCGGTCTGGTACGTTCGGCCGAGTGCCGGGGGGCAGTACGGCCCGGCAACCGCCGACGTGCTCCGCACCTGGCTGGCCGAAGGCCGCATCGCGCACGACACCCTCGTTTGGCGCGAAGGATGGCGAGATTGGCGCGAGGCGGGCGAGGTGTTCCCCCAGCTTGCCCCTTCGGCGGACGACCCCGTGCCCGGCTTGCGCTCAATCATCGAGGAAGAGGTGTACGCCCTGGGGCCGATGGCCAGCCGCCCCGGGCAGCCGGCCGAGCGAGCCGCCGGCCATGGAAACAGCACGCTGGTGATGCTGTTGTTGGCCGGCCTGGTCGTGCTGGCCACCGCTATTATCGGCCTGTGGCTGTGGTTGGACACCGGCTCTTAAGGCCCGCTGCGCTGGCCCGCCGGGGGCCAGCCCCTCTCTCGCGCCGGCCAATGCGCTAGGGCCGGTCCAGAAAGGCCCGCAGGTGCGACTTGTCGCCCCGCGCCAATTGTTCGGCCCGCTGAAAGAACGGCTCTGAACGGTCCGTCTGGCCCGAGAAGTACAAGAACACCCCGACCAGGAACAGGAGGTCCGGATTCTCGGGCTGGACTTCGGCCGCCTGGGCCAGGGCCTCCAGGTGCGCGTCCATCGCTGCGGCATCGCCGTATAGCCGCTGGAGCGAAAACCCCAATGTGGGCCAGCGGGCATCCAGTTTCAGCCCGGTCCGAAAAGCCCTGGCCGCCGCCTCGTAGCGCCCCAGCGCCAACAGGGCAAAGCCTTGGCGGAACCAGGGTTCGGCCATGGCCCGGCCGGCTTGAGCGGCCCGGCGATAGCGGTCTAATGCCTCGGCGTATTTCTGCTGGGCGAAATAGCTGTCGCCGATGCCCACCAGGCGCTGGGCCGTCTGCCGGGCATGGGCGGGGACTTCCGGCCCGGCCGCCGCGGGTGGCTGTTGGCCGGCCTCGGCCCTGGCCTCTCCCTCGGCCCGAGGTGCTGCCGCGGCCGGCGGTGGCAAGGCGGGCGGCACAACCCCCATAAATCGCTGCACCGCCACCGGCCCGAACAAAGTCTCGGCCGGCAGAATCCACCACAGGCCCCGCATATCGGTAGGGCCCGTCGTACAGCCAAAGGCCCCACGGGTAGGCCGGTGGACAATACCCCAGGCCATAGTCCAACGACAGTAACCCGCCGCCGTAATAAGGGACGCTGCCGAGGGTATAGCCGGATAGGCTGAACCACCGCGTCCGCGGCATGTCGAACAACCACCACACCGTACTGCCCCCGCGCAAGCCATGGTCCCAGGCGTGTGGCCGATGGCCCACGTGACCGTGGCCATGCCCCTCGAATTGGCCGTGAAGATCC
>JBBIQF010000505.1:0-1476 GCA_037442445.1 Planctomycetaceae bacterium | reverse complement strand
CGCAAGCCGCCGGCCACGTACACACCAGCAATCCGGCAATCCACAGCCCCCGCATCGTGCACCTCCGCACGCCCGGATGCAGGGCCAACTGCATCCGGTGTTCCAGGTTCCCGAGAATCGAATATCGCATATCTCTCGAAACAGCACAACATTTCGAGGGCTGCCGCTTGGCTGCCCGCCTGCCGCCCCGGCCGTCGGCAATGCCGCATGCCACACGGCCGCCCGGGCTAGAGGCCCGGAAAGCGGGAACCCTTGGCAATCGCGGGGGCCGGGCAGGCACCTGCCTTGAGTTTACCCCTGAGGAATCCAACCCCTTTAAGAATGAAGCGATCGGGCCCCCACCTTACTGGCGGCTTGGCTCTTGGCAATGAAAAGCCCCTTGTGAGCCAAGGGGTTGTGTGGTGTTATCCGCGGCGCCAAAAGCTGGATGAGCGAGGGCGACGGGACTCGAACCCGCAACCACCGGATCGACAGTCCGGTACTCTAACCAATTGAGCTACGCCCCCGATGATTTTGGCTCTTGCCCGTGTGCGGGCAAGCCAGCCCTGGCCGGCCGACACCGGCGCAGAAATCCGCTGCCAGCCGGGCCGCTGGGATGAAACCGGCCTGCCCGGCGGCACCGCGGCCGCGGGCAGAACTACCAAAAGAAGGATAGCGGTTGGCCGGCGTGTCGTCAATCGGCCGCGCCGAGGTCCCGACCGACGGCCAAGCGTCCCCGGCGTCCCTCGAATAAAGCGCCTGGTCGTCGCCGCCGGTTCGCACCGTCCAAACCGGGGTATGGCGAGGCCCCTGGCAGCGTGGAAGGGGCCGCGCGTGGCCGTTTGGCTGCGGCTGGTCCGGGCCGCTAAACCTTTCCCGCCTGAACGAGCCTGGCGAAATGCGCAAACGAACGGTCGTAGGTTCGCTCGGCAGCGGGCGGGAAGCAGCAGCCGGGCAGTTCCCCCGCTGCAAGGTGGTATCGAAGGCAGTCGCAGCATATCCCTTTACGCGGGCAAGGGTTATAGGTGCAGGTGCAGTGGCGCGAGTTCTCGTCTCTTTTGCATTCCATCGTAGCGCTCCGGTGATAGGGCAGAATCGTCTCCGGTAGATTGTGGCAGGGGACCGCCGAACGTCAATGGCTGGGCGGACCCGCGGCTATTTCCCGTCCCCAGCGGGCTCTTGGCAAACCCGAAAGCCGTCTGGTATCCGGCAACCGGTAAGAGTAATGCTACATGCTCGCCGAAGTCAGGCTGGCCCCGGCGAACCGAGGTCGGCCGAGCGCACGGAGCAAGGCGGGTTCCTCATCGGCTGGCTTGCCCACCGATGAGGGGTCCAAAAACTTGACGCAGTTTGCCGGGCTTAACTATACTGGAGTATTGCTGGTCTGCGCCGGTCGCGACCATGGGCTGCGCGCTTGGCTCTAAGAGAAAGAAGCCTCCGATGAACCGCTCGAGCCGCTGGGGTGTGTGGTGCGTTGCCGTAGCTGCGTTTCTGGTT
>JBBIQF010000504.1:0-4909 GCA_037442445.1 Planctomycetaceae bacterium | reverse complement strand
CCTGGGGGAAATGGCACGCCCCCACGCACACGCACGGGCCCGGCTGGCCCGGCATGGGCTGCGGCTACATGTACCCCGGCGTGGCATCGGCGGCCAGGCCGTACAACTCTTGCGGCCGGGTGCCATCGGGGTTCATACTCCAGACGGTCTTGGCCACCCGGGCACCTTTATCGACATATTCCCAGCGGTGGTACATCACCCGGCCATCGTCGAGCACCACCGGGCAGAACTCGCTTACTGGGCTCTTGGTGAGCTGGACGATGTTGGACCCGTCGGGATCGGCCCGGAACAGATTGGTAGCCGTCAAGCCCGCCGACCCGCCGCAAAGGATGGTGTGCTCGCAGCGGGTGGAAGCGAACAGAATGCGGCCATCGGGCAGATAGCAGGGGTGGATGTCGTCGGTGTGGTAGGGCCGGCCCCAGCGCGCGACTTTCTCCGCCTCGTCCGGCGGCGGGAAGGTGACCTGGCGCAGCCCCTTGCCATCGACGCCCACTTCCCAAATGCGGAACCCTGCCCCGGGGTGCTCCCGGAAATCGAACAGCACCCGCCGGGCATCGAACGAAAGGCTGATCTTGCCGATGAACCCCTTGCCCCCCGGCAGCGCGGCCGCGGTGACCACCGGCCGCTCCTGCCGCGTCCGCAGGTTGTAAATGTAGATGCCGTTGCGCGGGTCGAAGCGGTCCGGGCTGGTGCCGTTATCGACATCGGTGTAGTAGTGGTCCGATGAAAACGGCCGGCGCTTGACGAAGATCAACTCCTCGAACCCCAACTCCTCGGCCGTGACCGGCTGGTCCGAGAAGACCGGAAGCCCTACGCGGGGCCGGCCCGCCGGGCCCGGTTCTCCACCCATCCCGGCCGTCGCCCCCGCCCAAATCCCGCAAACCACGGAAAGCAGTGCCAGCCGTACCATCGCCTTGGCGTACCGCATCGCGTGTTCCTCCCTATGCCGAAAAGCGCCATCGTGGGGACCGTGAGGCGACTTGTGGATTTCGCGGTTGGGGCGGGAGGCGGCCGGCTCGCAGCCGCCCGATGATCGTTCCCGAGTGTAACCCGATCGGGCGTCTTGTCAAGCTCGCCGGCCGGCCTTTACAGTGATGCAGCCTCGGGGGCGGCGGGCCGAGGCCGAACCGCCCGGCATCGCATTGCCGGAGCGGCCCAGGGGTCCTCGCACTTGGAGCGTTCGTCAACTGCCCTACACCCAAGGATACTCCGCAATGGATAGAACACGTGGTTGGCCCCGCCGGCTGGCGATGACCGCCGTGGCCATCGCCCTGATCAACCTTCGGCTTTGGGGGGCCGAGCCCGCGGCCGGCTTTGCCGTGGCGACGTTCGAGGCCGACATCACCATCCCCCTTGGCCATGCCTGCATGGGCGGCGGCGTGGCCGACGCCAAAGAGATCGTCGATCCCCTTTGGGCCAAAGGGTTCGTGCTGTTGCGCCAGGGGCCGGACCATGCCGAGGCCCGCGGCGGCTTCGCCCCGGTGGTCATCCTTGCCCTGGACTGGTGCCAGTGCAACAACGATTCGTATGACCGCTGGCGCACGGTCCTGGCCGAGGCCGCAGGCACCGAACCCCGGCGCGTGATGCTGGCCACCGTGCACCAGCACGATGCCCCGATTTTCGATCTTAAGGCGCAGGAGCTGTTGGACCAATACGGCCTGAAGGGATGGAATTGCGACCCGGTGTTCCACGAGCAGGCGCTCCAGCGCGTGGCCGCCGCCCTGCGCCAGGCCCTGAAATCGCCGCGCCGGGTAACGCACTTCGGCATGGGGCAGGCCAAGGTCGAGCGGATCGCCTCGAACCGCCGGGTGGTCACCCCGGAAGGCCGCGTCCATTGGGGCCGCGGCAGTGCCAGCGGCGATATTTACGGCGCCCCCGAGGGAGAGATCGACCCCTGGCTAAAGACCTTGAGCTTGTGGGACGGGGATCGGCCGGCGGTGGCCTGGAGTTGCTATGGCGTGCATCCCATGAGTTACTATGGCCGGGGCGGGGTGTCGGCCGACTTCCCCGGCATGGCCCGGGCCTGGCGCCAGCGCGACGACCCCAACGTGTTCCAAATCTATTTCACCGGCTGCGCCGGCGATACCACGGCAGGCAAGTACAACACGGGGGCCCCGGAAAACCGGCCCGAACTGGCCAAACGCCTCTACCAGGCGATGGCCGCCGCGTGGAAGGCCACGGTCCGGCATCCCTTGCACGACGTGGCATTCCGCTGTGTCCGGCTCGATCTGCCGCCACGCGACGGGGGCAAGTTCACCCTGGAGGCCATGCGCCAGACCTTAGCCGATCCCAAGGCCACACGCTGGCAGCGGATATCGGCCGCCTTGGGATTGAGTTGGCGCCAACGACTGGCCGCAGGCCGGCCCATCGACGTCCCCTGCCTGGACATCAACCGCGGTGCTGCCCTGTTCGCCATCCTGCCGGCCGAAAGCTTCGTGGGCTATCAACTGGCCGCCCAGCGGCTCCGGCCCGAGTCGTTCGTGATGGTGGCCGGCTTTGGCGACGGTGCGCCCGGCTACATCCCCACCGACCAGTGCTGGAAAGACGGCTATCAGGACGACTACTGCTGGGTGGCCCCCATGACCGAGGGCGTCATCCTCCAGGCCCTGCGCGAGGCGCTGGGCGCAGTGCCGGCCGAAAGCGGCTTCCGCGGCCAGCCCCTCGAAATACGCCCGCAAGCCATACACCGAGAACTCAATCCGGACTATTGCTGGTTCCACCCGCGGGCGACGGCCGTCCCCCGGGCTGTGGGCCGGGAAGGGCCGGCCCAGGCTGCCGGCCCGCCCCGGGTGCTCGTCACCCTCCAAAAGCATCTCCGGGCCAGCGACCATTACTCGGGCCTGTACGCCCTGTGGAGCGACGATCTGGGCGCGACGTGGACCGGCCCGACCGAAATCCCCGAGCTGGGATGGGTCCCCCAGCCCGATGGCACCATCCTGGCCGTGGCCGACGTCACCCCAGGCTGGCACGCCCCCACGGGCAAGGTGCTGGCCATCGGCGCCCAGGTCTATTACGGCCCGCAAGGCCAGCAGCTCCACCACCGCCCGCGATTCTCGCAAACCGCCTACGCCGTCTATGACCCCAAAACCGGCCGCTGGTCGCGCTGGGCCATCCTGGAACTCCCCAACGACGCGAAGTTCAACCTCGCCCGCAATGGGTGCGGGCAATGGCTGGTCGAACCCGAGGGCCGCCTGCTGGTCCCCATCTACTTCGCGCCCCGCGTGGATGCCCCCTTTGGCGTTACCGTTTTGCGCTGCGATTTCGACGGCCAGAAGCTCCGCTACCTGGCGCGCGGCGATGAACTGCACCTGGCCGTCCAGCGCGGCCTGTGCGAGCCGTCGATCATCCGCTTCGGCGGCCGGTACTTCCTCACTATCCGCAACGATGTGAAGGGCTATGTCACCCGAGGCCGCGATGGGCTGCACTGGGAACCGATCCGGCCTTGGACCTTCGACGATGGGGCCGAACTGGGCAGCTACAATACCCAGCAGCACTGGGTGGCTGGCCCCCGGGATTTGTACCTTTGCTACACCCGGCGCGGTGCCAATAACGACCATATCTTCCGGCACCGGGCGCCGTTGTTCATTGCCCGGGTGGATCCCGAGAAGCTGCACGTGGTGCGATCCACCGAGCAAGTCCTCATTCCCGAGCGGGGCGTTCCGCTGGGGAACTTCGGGGCGGCCAGCATCGGCCCCCACGAAGCGTGGGTCACCGACGCGGAATACTACATGGGTTCAAAACCCCATGCCCGCGGGGCGGATGGCACGGTGTGGGTGGCGCGGATCCGATTCCCCGGCGGCTCGTAGGCCGGCCGATGTCCGCGGCCAAGACGCCTGTGCGGTACAATTCCTGTTGGGCGGCCCCCTTGGCACGCGCTTATGCAAGGAGAGTTCTACCGTGGCTGAACTTCGACCGCCGCAGGCGTCTGCCCACCGGGCGGCGCTGGAATTGCTTGCGCCGGCCGGGGACTGGGCATCGCTGGAAGCGGCTATCCATGCCGGCGCCGACGCGGTATACCTGGGGCTGACCGCGCTGAATGCCCGGCGGCGGGCGCGAAACTTCCGGCCGGACGAGTTCCTGCGGGCCGTGGCCCTGGCCAAAGAGCACGGCGTGCGGGTGTATTTGGCGCTGAATATCGACCTGGCCCAGCGCGAGTTGGCCCAGGCCGCCCGGATGCTCGAACTGGCCCGAAAAGCCGGCGCCCACGCCGTATTGGTCCGCGACCCGGCGCTTGTGCTCCTCAAACCGCGATATCCGGAGCTGGAGTTCCACTTCAGCACGCAGACGGCCTCGGCCAGCCGGGTGGATGTGGAGGCGGCTGCGGAACTCGGGGCTGCCCGGGTGGTGCTGGCGCGGGAGATGGCCTTGCCCGAGATCGCCGCGGCCTCAGCCGTGGCCGGCATCCAGACCGAGGTCTTCGCCCAAGGGGCGCTGTGTTTTTGCGTCTCCGGGCGATGCCTGCTTTCCAGTTGGGTGGGCGGCCGCAGCGGCAACCGCGGCACGTGCACCAGCCCGTGCCGCGTTCCTTGGAGTATCGAAGGCCAGCCGGCCGGCACGCCTCTTTCCATGCGCGATTTATCCACCATCGTGCGCCTGGACGATCTGGCCCAAGCCGGCGTCTGCGGCTTGAAAATCGAGGGCCGCCTCAAATCGGCCGACTGGGTGTACCGGGCCGTCCATCTCTATCGCCGGGCGTTGGACGGCCAATCCTCCGACCCCGAGATGCTCCAGCGCGAGGCGGCCGAGTTGGGGGCCTACACCGGGCGGGCGATGACCTGCGACTGGCTCGACGGCCTCCGCGCTGGGCTGACCGGTTCCGCGTTGGGCCGGCCTGCCGCCCCCCCGGCGTGCCCGCCCGGAAAGTCCGGCCCGTGCCCGCCGGCGGCGGATGTGGGCGGGGAGTCGCCCG
>JBBIQF010000503.1:0-4916 GCA_037442445.1 Planctomycetaceae bacterium | reverse complement strand
CCTCCACCTTGGAGGGACGCGCTCCGTCGCGTCCGCCGCGCTCCGATACTCGCCGTCCCCTACACGCTCTTTCGCCTTGAGCATCCGGAAGGCCCTGGGCCGTCAACGATTACGCTCGGGGGGCAAGAGGCCGGCCTTGCCTCCTTGCGGCGCGTCCGTGCAAGCACGTGCCCTACGGGCTTTGCCAGGGATTGGGCCAGTCGCCCCAATGGTCCAGATAGTGGCGGAACGCAGGGACGCGCGTGGCGTGGGCTTCGAGCCACTGTTTGGTCTGGGCGATGATCTGTTGTTCGGTTTCCAGGGCAAGCTGGCCCACCAGCACCCGGGTGCGGAGGAAGACGAAGTAGGTATCCAGCACGTCGCAGCGGCAGTAGTCGTTGATTTCGGCCAGCCGGCCGGCTTCGTACATCTCCTGGACCATGTGGCCTTGGACGTCCATCTTGCCCGGCTTTCCCAGAAGGTTGGCCGCCAGGTTCAGTCCCCCCGTGAATCGCGTGGAGCCGAAGTTGGTCAATAGCTCGCACAGGTCGAGGTGTCCCTGGATGTTGTACCGGCCGCGGGGCTGCTCATGGGTGCGGGCTCCGGCGCCGAACCAGCCGGGGACGCTGATGCCGAAGCGGAACGCGGCCAGTTCCAGGAGGGGGATATCGAAGCTCCGGCCGTTGAAGCTGACTAAAGTGGGCCGCTGGTACCGCTCCCATCCCCGCCAGAAGTTTTCGGTAATGACGTGGGGGCGAAAGGCCGGCTCGTCGAGCACCACCAGGTCCTGGAGGCGGAAGTCGGCCGAGACTTTAGCGACGGCCACGGCGACGGGAATCTGATAGGTGTAGGGGATGAAGTCGCTATCGTAGCGCTCGCGCATCTCTTGGCGGAAGCGGCGGACGGCCTCTTCGGGGGCCAGGGCCTGGCCGGCGTAGCGCAGGCGGGCTACCAGCGGGCCGTCGGCCACACTTTCGGTATCGAAGACCAGATAGCTTACCTCCGGGCGGGGCATGGCAGAACCTCGTGCGGCAGCGGACTTGAAGCAGGAGGAGGGCCGCCTGGCCAAAGGCGGCAGGCAGGTGGTTTGGCGCGGCGGTTGCGGTCGTTGTTCCCAGGGCCGAGCGGGCGAAGGGCCGGCCGTCCCGAGGATTCCGTGTGGTTTACTATTGGCCGAGCCACGTGGAAAGTGCGTCCAAGATTTTTTGGAGGGCGTCGGGTGGGGGCAGCGGCAGGCGGAGATAGGGTTCTCCGTCGGGCGAGTCGCGGCGGATCAGGGCGGCCAGGCCTGCCGCGGGGGAAGTCTGGGATTCTTTTCCTGCGGAGCCGCCCAGCGTCCGGGCCAGCCGATCGAGCAAGGCAGCGCCGGCAGCCAGCGCGGTGGCCAGGCGTTCGTCGACCGAGGGGGCTGGCGGCGCCGGCTCGGCGGCAGTCTTGGCCGCCACCCGCCGGCCGCGATGGCCGGGCGGGGTTCGTGGTGCGGCCTCCAGGGGTTCTTCGGTTTCTTCCACCTGGCCATCGCCCGGCGATTCGGGCTCGGCAGGCATCGGGGCGGGAATAGCGTCGGTGACCTTCGCGACCGATTCCATGAAGCGTTTGAGCCGCGTGCCGCCCAGGAACACTTCGTCTTCGCCGCCATCGAGCACGCCGGCAAACACCGAGCGCTTGAATTGGAGGAGCGAGAGCATTCCTTCTTCGATGGTGCCCTGGGCGATGAAGTTCACGACGTGTACCGGGCGGTGCTGCCCCAGGCGGTGGACGCGGCCGATCCGCTGCTCGAGCACTGCCGGGTTCCAGGGCAGGTCGAGGTTGATCACTGCCCCGGCGTGCTGCAAGTTCAGCCCCACGCCGCCGGCGTCGGTCGAGAGGAACACGCGGCACTGGGGGTCTTCGCGGAAGCGCTGTACCAGTTCTTTGCGCCGCGGGCCGGGCACATCGCCCGAAAAAAGCACGTAGGCCAGGCGGCGGGATTCCAGGCGCCGGACCACCAGTTCGTGCATCCGCACCCACTGGCTGAACACGACGACCTTGGCGGGGGCTTCTTCGAGGATGTCGCCCAGCACGGCCAAGAGCTCGTCGGCCTTGACGCCGTGGTCGGTCTGGTGGTCGATCAAGTAGGTGCTGTTGCAGGCCATGCGCATCATCTGCAGGGCGATCAGCAGGCGCTGCTGATCGGCCTCGGAGAGGAAGCCGAAGCGGCGCCATTTGGCCACCAGCCTGGCTACGGCTTCGCGGTACTCTTCGTGCAGCCGGCGCTGGGGCTCGGTCATGGGCACGAACAGGCGTTTTTCCATGCGCGGCGGCAATTGCTGGAGCACCTGCTCCTTGGTACGGCGGACCAGGATCGGCTCCAGGGTGCGGGCGATGCTCGAGAGGTTGCGGTAGCCCACCACCCGGCCGGTCTCGTCCACGTGCTGGTGCTCGTGGAGGAAGCGGAACATGGGGCCTAAGCGGAACCGGTCGACGAACTCGACGATGGAGTACAGTTCCTCCAGCCGGTTCTCCAGCGGTGTGCCGGTGAGCACGAAGGCGTAGGGCGACTCCAGCCGTTTGACGCTCTGCGCGGTGCGGGTCTTCCAGTTCTTGATGCGCTGCGCCTCGTCGAGGATGATCAGGTCGGGCTGCCAGCGGTGGATGGCCTCCAGGTCGCGGTGGATGACGTCATAGTTGGTGATCTTATAGAAGGCCTCGGCGGCGTAGAGGGCGTGGCGCTGGAGCGAGTTGCCTTCGACCACCAGCGCCGGCCGGTCGGTGAATCTTTCGATCTCGCGTTTCCATTGGTGTTTGAGCGAGGTGGGAGCGACGACCAGGACGCGCTGGACGCTGGCGGCGCGGGCGAGGATTTCCGCGGCGGCCAGGGCCTGGACCGTTTTTCCCAGTCCCATGTCGTCGGCGTTGAGGCACCGGCCGGCCCGGGCAAGAAATAGCGCCCCCTGGCGCTGGTAGGGGTACAAGGTACACTTGAGCAGATCGTTGAAGGCTGGGCTGGCAATGCCCTGGGGAAAGAGCCGATCGACCTCTTGGCGCAGCCGGGCCCGGTCGCGGACTTCGGCCAGCCACGCGCGAGCATCGGGATAGAACCGCACCTCGTGTCCGGCCTGGGCGGCTTGCTTGAGGAAGTCGGGCAACCGGGCGTGGGCCTGTTCGCGGAGCCGGCCCTGCGCATCGAAAAACGTTTCGGCCAGGCGGGCCACGCGGGGTGGGCACTCGGCCCCCGCACGGAACACGAGTTCCCGCTTGGCCCCATAGCGCAGATAGATTTCGGAGAAGGGCGGCCGATAGCCTTCGGCCAGGCGACGGCGGGTCTCCCGGCGGCGTTCCAGACGCCCCAAGACGAACTCGATGTGTTTGCAGGTGCCCAGCGTGTTCACCGCGAAGTCGGGACACGAGCAGTAATTGTCGCCCGGGCGGCAGCCGCGGATGGCCACCCGGTAGGTGCGGCGGGTGGCCGGGTTGGTCACCTCGAACTCCGAGAAAACCGGCTCGCTGCCCATATTGCGCAGCCGGAACTTCTGCTGGCGGCCGAATTGCCGGCGCAGCGCCCGTTGCCATTCTTCCAGGGTCATGTCGTCCGGCTTGCGGGTCCGCGACAGTTTCCTTTCGCCGCCCTGCGACGCCCGGCGGGCGCGGCGGGGCTTGGCGGCTCCGGCAGGCCGCTGCCCGGGCATTACGGTGGCCGCCCCCTTCAGGCGATGGCTGCCTCCGTCGAACGATCCGACCAGGTCCATGGCTCTGTCCATGACTTCACCTCGCGATATGGAACGTTGTTTCAGAATAGGGTATCGGGCGGGGCCTCTCAAGCCGGGGCCCGCGCGAATGCGGCCAAGACGTGCGCGCTTTGTTGTAGGGTGCGTGCTTTGCACGCACGCTGCCCTGGGGAATGATGAATGTCGAATGTCGAAAGTCAAATGCCGAACGAAGCACCAATGACCAAGTAGGGTGCGTGCTTTGCACGCACGTGCCACCAGGAACGAGCCACCGGGTTTGTCCCGGGAGCCCTGCGTCAAACCGCATTCGCTGGGTGCCAAGCACCCACCCTACGCACTGGGCTTTTGGACCTACGGCTTGGGCGCCGGCTTCTTTTTGCCCTGCAAGGCGGAGCGGAACACCTGGAGCGCAGGCTGACGGGCGTCCCGTGGAGCCCGGGGCCCTCCCTGCGGGAGGAGCCGGCGGACGGTAACCTGGGTCCCAGGGGTGACGGAGGTCCGATGGAGCCCGGGCCCGCCCTGCGGGAGGGGCCGGCGGACAGTAGGCCCAGATCCCGGGGGTGACGGCCGTCCGATCAACAGGCAGAGGGCCCCGGCCCGCCTTTCCCCCTCGGGTTCCCATCTGTCCTGGGGGCCGGGGGCCGCCGCCCCGGGGAAGTCCGCGGGGCGGAACGGGCCCTGAGGGTGCCGGGCACCGGGCCGGCCAGGACGCCGGGCCCCCGAAGGAGAAGTGCCCGGCGTGGACGAGTCCCGCCGCCGGCTGTTCCTCTTTACCGTGGCCCTGCTGGCCACGGTGGTGGGAGTGGGGCGCTACTATCTGTCCCGCCCCACCCCTCTCCCCACCGTCCTGACCCTGGCCGGAGGTGGTCAGCCCGGTTACCGCGACGGCGTGGGCCTGCAGGCCCGCTTCGACAGCCCCTGCGCCCTGGCCGTGGGCCAGGACGGCTCGATCTACGTGGCCGACACCAACAACCAGGTGATCCGCCGCATCGGACCCGAGGGGAAGGTCACCACGCTGGCGGGCCGCCCGGGCCACAGGGGCTGGGCCGATGGCCGGGGTAGCGAGGCCCTCTTCGCCGGGCCCATGGGCCTGGTCCTCGACGCCGACGGCAGCCTTTATGTGGCCGATTTCTTCAATCACCGCATCCGCCGGGTCACTCCCCAGGGTGAGGTGACCACCGTGGCCGGAGATGGCCGGGCCGCCTCCCGGGATGGGCCCGCCCTGAAGGG
>JBBIQF010000502.1:0-4946 GCA_037442445.1 Planctomycetaceae bacterium | reverse complement strand
CTCGATTTCGACGACCTGATCCTGCTTTCCGTCCGGCTGCTGGCCGAGCACCCCGATATCCGCGATCAGCTACGCGCCCGCTACCCGTGGATTTCGATCGATGAATACCAGGACCTCGACGCCGGGCAGTATCGCCTGGTGAAGCTGCTGGTGCCGCCGGATGGCAATGTGTGCGCGATCGGCGATCCGGACCAGGCCATCTACGGCTTTCGCGGGGCGGAGGTCGGGTTCTTCCAGCGTTTCCGCGAGGATTTCCCCGGGGTTCGCGTTTTCCAGCTATCGCGCAACTACCGCTCGACGCAGGCGATCGTCGATGCCGCGCTGCAGGCGATGGCGCCGGCCAGCCTGGTGGCCGGGCGCCGCCTGGAGGCCCGAAACGACGGGCCGGAACATATCGAAATCCACGCCTGCCCCACCGAGCAGGCCGAGGCCGAGTTCGTGGTCCACACCATCGAGCGGATGCTGGGGGGATCGTCGTTTTTCGGGCTGGATAGCGGCCGGGCCGCCGGCGACGAAGCGTGGGGGCTGGGGCTATCGGATTTCGCGGTGCTGTACCGCACCGAGGCCCAGGTGGATCCGCTGGTGCAGGCTCTGAGCCGGGCCGGACTCCCCTTCCAGCGGTGCGGGCACGAACCGCTGGCCGATCGGCCCTGGGTGCAAGCCCTGGTGGAGGCCCTGGCCCGACCCGGCGCGCCGCCGGGCAGCGTTTCCCAACGCCTGCAATGGGCCGCCCAGCAACTCGCACCCGATGGCACGATGGCTTCCCAAGTGGAACTGCTTTGGCCCATGGCCTTGCGGTGCGGTGAACACACTGGCCGGTTCCTCGCCGAATTGGCCCTGGCCACCGAGGCCGACCTCTACGACCCCCGCGCCCAGCGCATTGCACTATTGACCATCCATGCGGCCAAGGGGCTGGAGTTTCCCGTGGTGTTTGTGGTGGGCTGCGAGGAGGGGGTGCTGCCGTTGCACTGGGGCCGGATCGACCCCGCGGCCCTGGCGGAAGAGCGGCGACTGTTCTTCGTGGCCATGACTCGGGCCGAAAAATACCTATTCCTCAGCCACGCCCGGCGCCGCGTGTGGCGGGGCAAGGCCCGCGTCCAAAGCCCGTCGCCTTTCTTGGCCGACATCGAAGAGCGGCTACTCTTGCGGCACGCGCTGGGCCGCACCCGGCGCCCGCCCAGCGCCCGGCAACGGCTGCTGTTCGACTGACCCCGGCCGGCCCGGCCTGCAAGGACGCAGCCCCCCGGCGCGTTCATCGTGACGAGCGGACGGTGCCGGGTACGGGAGCGGTCTTGGCGGGCGAGGCAACGCCGCTGGTTCCGTTGGCGCGGAGCGAGGCCAGTCGCGAGGGGGCCGCGGGGGTGGCTGGGGCCTGGCATCGCTGGCGAAGGGCGGCTAGGCGGCGGCCGTGCGGTCCGCCGGCCCGGCATGCTGCCAGCCCGATCATTCGGCCGGCCAGCCGGGCGAAGATGGAGAGGTCGGCCAGGCCGGCCAGGCAATCGGCAGCGGCCAGACGGAAGTGGGCGGCGAGGCTCCGCGGGCCGCACAGCCCGGCCCAACGCCAGTAGAAGCGTTCGGCCTCCCACGCCCGCCGGAAAGCGCTTTGCCGGCTCGCGGCAGGGGGTATCCCCACCACGCACCGCGGCTCGACCACCGTGCGCAGGCCCAAGCTGGAAAGCGTCAGGCCGAAATCGAGCATCGCCAGCCGGTCCCCCACATCCGCGGCGAATCGGCCGGCCGCTTCCCAGGCCGATTTCCGATAAAACGCGGCGGCCCAATGGGGCGCGATCGGGCAAGGCGACTCTTGACTGAAGGAGGGCGCAGCGGCACTAGTCGAAGCGATAGCCCCTCGGGGCTCGTAGGACACGCCGGCCCAAAGCTCCCCACGCCCAGCCTCCTGCCGAACCACGGGGGCGACCGCGCCCACGGTACCATCTTGAAAATGGGCCAGCGCCGGCTCGACCCAGCCCTCTTCCACGGTCGCGCCGCAGCAGAGCACATGGATCCATGGTGCGCGGGCGGCGGCGGTGCCGTGATTCAGCGCAGCGGCCCAGCGCGGCCGGGCCGGGCCCGGCACGAAGCGGACTTCGTCCTCCAAGTGATACGGATTGGCGTAAGGTCTGGCCAGAACGACCAGCACTTCGGCATCGGGGGGCCGATTCGCCAGCACCGAAACCAAGGTTTCCTCGAGCCGCTGGGTTTCCCCGAGGAAGGGAATGACAATCGCAAGCTTGGACACGGGGATCCGCCTGGAAGGACGTAGGGAGAGGTCGTTTCTGTCGGAGCGTGCCGGGTATGCAGGGGCTGGCGACCTTGCCGCTGGATCGTCCTGGAGGAATTCACTCGGTAGGGGGCAAGACCAAAGTTTATGTCAAAGCGCGCCGGGCGCGGCGCGGCAGCCTTGCGGGTCGCGCGTCTTGCCTGGACTGCGCCACCCGCCGTCAACGACCGGTTTAAACACCGCAAGGTTGCGCCGCAATGAGAATTATAGGTGGGACTGCACCACCCGGTATAGGTATCATCCACTGGGCTCGGCCCACACTTCGGCCAAAGCGACCAGCCATTGGGCCGCCCCCGCCATTTCTTCCAGGCACGTCCACTCTTGGGGCGAGTGGGGGCAATGCTCGCCGGTGGCCAGATTGGGGCAAGGGAGCCCCAGTTCTGTCAAGCGGGAGCCATCCGTTCCGCCGCGGACGACGGTCAATTTGGCCTTGCGCCCCAGCTTTTCCAGGGCCCGCTGGGCAAAGCCCACCGCCCGAGGCTCTTTGGCCAGTCCTTCGGCCATGTTGCGGTACTGGGGTTTGATCGAGACCTCGATCTGGCTGCCGGGGAACTCGTCGCGGGCCGAGCGCGCCGCATTGCGGAGCACGTCGGCCAGCCGGCTCAATTCCGCCGTGTCGAAGTCGCGCAACAGTACGCGGAGCCGCACCTCGGCAACCCCGCCCGATATGTCGTAGGGGTGCAAAAAACCTTGCCGGTCGGCGGTATGTTCCGGGGCGAGGCGTTTGGGCAACCGCTCCAGGAAGCACCCGGCCACCCGCACGGCGTTGACCATCCGCCCCTTGGCCACCCCCGGGTGAATGTTCACACCCCGGATAGTCACCGTGGCCAGGTCAGCCGAAAAAGTCTCCACGTCGATCGTGTCGGCTCCCTGGCCATCCAGGGTGTAACACACGGCGGCTTGAATCCGCGAGGGATGGAGGTGTTCGACCCCGCGGCCGACCTCTTCGTCGCAGGTGAAGCAGATGCGGATCGGCCCATGCTTGATTTCGGGATGCTCCGACAACCAGTGGACGGCTTCCATGATGACCGCCACCCCCGCCTTGTCGTCGGCGCCCAATAGCGTGGTGCCGTCACTGGTGATGAGGGTTCGGCCGATCATCTGGTCCAGTTCCGGGTGTTCGGCCGGCCGGAGGACCTGCCCGGGCGCACCGGGCAGCACGATGTCGCCCCCTTGATAAGGGCGGATCACCTGCGGGCGCACGCCGGCCCCGGTGGTTTCCGGCGAGGTGTCGAGGTGGGCGCACCAGGCGATGGTCGGCACGGGCTGGGGCGCCGTGGTCGGCACCGTGGCCAGCACGATGCCGAACTCGTCCTGTTTGGCGTCGGAGATGCCTGCCTGATGCAGTTCATCGACCAGCAATCGGCCCAGATCCAACTGGCCGGGCGAACTGGGATACACCTCGGTGCCCTCGCGGGCGGTGGTGTCGATCTGCACGTAGCGCAAAAAGCGTTCCAACAGGCGCTGGGCGTTCATGGGGTGCAGGCGGTCAAGCGTGGGGGAATTTGCAATGGGCTGTCCTTGCCACGGTAACGTTTTTCGGCCCGGGGGTCTATGGTGCGGTGCATGGCGGGGCGCAAGGCCCAGGGTGGGGGTGGAGCGTGGCGGTTTCGGTTCAAAACCGGCCGAGGTACTTCAACCCCAGCCCCCGGTGCCGGGCCTGGCGGCGGCGATTGATGAACGCTCGCCATCGCACGATGAGTTGGCAGGCCAGCCGGTGCAGTGCCGGGTGGCGGCGGGTGAGATCCATGAGCAGCCGGGCCTTGGTGCCGGGCGGTTCGGCAAGCAGTTCTCCGGCGGCGGGTGCCTGGGCTTTGGCCTCTTGCCAGCGCTTGAGATACCAGCCTTGCTGGGGAATGCGGTCGCCCGTGGAGGCGGGCAAGCGCGTGGCCACGACGTGGATGCCATACATGGCGTTGTCCAGCCCGCCCCAGCGCGCGCCCGGCGCCAAGGCTTCGGGGCGGTACTCGTACACGTCCCAGCGGTCTCGGTCCGGCCGGTACCGGTAGATGCAAAACGTGTTGATTTCGAACGCGTTGGCGGTGTAATAGTCCCACAGCAACGTGGGGCAGAACATGTAAAAGCCGTGATCGAGGTGATTGGCCGAAGGCGAAAAATGGATCACCCGGCCGCCCGGCTTGAGCATCTCGAACACGTGCCGCAGGGCATGGGGCAGGTGGAAGACGTGTTCCAGGGTGCCGCCGTCCAGCACGGCGTCGAATCGCTGCCGCAGGTCATCGGGCGTATGGGGGGCATTGAGGTCCAGGAGATAGTCCGGCGCTTCGAAATCCGAATAGTCCAGGCGCACGATCTGGGTGAACCCCAGGGCCTGGAGGAAGGAATCGTCGGACAAAAAGCCGCGCAGCGCCAGCGCAGGCTCGCGGTGGAGGGTGATCTCGGCCGGATGAAGCGCCACGCCCATGCGGGCCGCCGTGCGCCGCAGCCAGGCATGGTCGAAGAGGATATCCTGGCGACCCAGGGTGGCCACCGCGCCGGCGAAGGGCCGGCGCGCGGCTTCGCGGAGCAACAGACACGCCGAAGGCTTGGGCAGACCCATGCGCGCTACTCCTGCCGGGGCACGCCCTCCGCGGCCGCGGAAGGCGGGAGGCCGGCCGCGACGGCGTGCGCCACCGGCTCGGCCGGAGCCGGCTCGGTGTGCCACGCC
>JBBIQF010000501.1:0-4950 GCA_037442445.1 Planctomycetaceae bacterium | reverse complement strand
ACGGCGTACACCTACGACCCGGTGGGCAACCTGATGACCATCACCTAGGCCATCGGCAACGTGACGCACTATGCCTACGACCTGTAGGATAAGCTGAACCGCGAGGGCAACCCGAGCGAGAGCGCGTGGCGCTGGGCGTTCGACGCGGCGGGCCAGTTCAGGATCCCGCGCCAACAGGGCGCGGACGGCCATCTGCACCTGCTCTTCCACCAGGGCACAGAGGGCCAGCAGGTTCTTCTTGAGTCGCTCGATTTCCCGTTGCAGGTGGACGGACATGGGCGGTTCCCTCGCGCTTGGCAGGCCACGGCAGGCCGCGCCGTGCGGCTGGTCCTAAGAAATCGTATTCTTAAGAATCTTATCCGAAGCGGCCGGTAATGTAATCATCGGTTTCTTGGCGCCGCGGCCGGGTGAAGAGCTGCCGTGTCGGGCCGAACTCGATCAATTCCCCCTCGTAGAGGAAGGCCGTGTAGTCGGACACCCGGGCCGCCTGCTGCATGTTGTGCGTAACGATGATGATGGTGTATTGGCGGCGGAGTTCGGCAATCAGGTCTTCGATGCGTGCCGTGGAGCGGGGGTCCAGCTCCGAACAGGGTTCGTCCATGAGGATGATTTCGGGATTGACGGCAATGGCCCGGGCGATGCACAGGCGCTGGAGCTGCCCGCCGGAAAGCTCCCAAGCCGACCGCCCCAGGCGGTCTTTGACTTCGTCCCACAGGCCGGCCCGGCGCAGGCTCTGCTCGACGCATGGATCGAGAATCTGCCGGCTGCGGATGCCCGCAATCCGCAGGCCGTAGGCCACGTTCTCGTAGATCGATTTGGGGAAGGGGGCGGCCCGCTGGAACACCATGCCCACCCGGCGCCGGAGTTCGATGGCGTCCACGGCCGGGCCGTAAACGTCCTGGCCATCCAAGAGCACCTGGCCCGTGATCCGCACGTCGTCGATCAGGTCGTTCATCCGGTTGAGGCAGCGCAGCAAGGTGGACTTGCCGCACCCCGAAGGGCCGATGACCGCCGTCACCTGGTTTCGGGGGAAGTCCAGCGTGATGTCGTGCAGGGCCTGGCGGCTCTTGTAGAAAAGCGAAAGATGCCGGACCTGGACCACCGGATCGGCCTGCGGGGGGCTGCCGCTTTGGCCGGTGGTGCCCAAAGCGGGGGCCACAGCGGGGCGCACCGCAGGGGGTGCCGGTTCTTTCAAATCCGCGTCGGGTTCGAGCGAACTCATGGGCAGCTCCAGATCAAGTTCGGCCTTCGACAGGTGGCTGGCCCGCAAGGCAAGGTGCTTTGCTCCTCGGGGGATACACGCCAATGGCCCAGGCGGCTCACAGCGATTGCGGCTGGTAGTAGCGGCGCATACGGTTTCTCAAGAGCAAGGCGGTGCCGGTGAGGGCCACCACCACCAATACCAAAACCAGCGTGGTCAGGTACACCATGGGCCGGCTGGCATCCACGTTGGGCGACTGAAACCCCAGATCGTAGATATGGAATCCCAGGTGCATGAACTTCCGATCGAGGTGCACGTAGGGGAAGTCGCCGTCGATAGCCAGGTCGCTGACCAGTTTGACAGCGCCGGTGAGCATGAGGGGGGCGACCTCGCCCGCAGCCCGGGCCATGGCCAGGATGAAGCCCGTCAAAATGCCCGGCGAGGCCATAGGAAGCAAGAGGCGTGTGAGGGTCTGCCACGGGGTGGCCCCCAGGGCGCAGGAGCCTTCGCGCACGGCGCGGGGGATGCTGCGCAGGGCCTCTTCGGTGGCCACGATCACCACCGGGGCGGTCAGCAGGCCCAGCGTCAGCGCAGCCCACAGCACACCGCCGGTGCCGAAAACCGGCTGGCCCACCTCGGCCCATTCCGGAAACGCCAGCCGGTCCACCGCCTTGCCCACCGTATAGATGAAAAACCCCAACCCGAACATCCCGTAAACGATCGAGGGAATACCCGCCAGATTGTTCACCGCCACCCGCACCACGCGCACCAGCGGCCCTTGCCGGGCGTATTCGCCCAGGTAGATGCCCGCCAGCACCCCCACGGGAAAGCACAAGACCGACATCAAAAACACCAACAGCACCGTGCCGAAGATGGCGGGGAACAGCCCGCCTTCGGTGTTCGATTCGCGGGGCCACAGCACAAGCAGGTCTTTGACATGGGCGGCGTACCAGGCCACCTTTTCGGCCAGCCCCATGCGATTGGGGCGGCATGCCCGCACGATATCCACCAGGGCGATGCGGCACAATTGTCCGGGCCCCCGCTCGAAAACCGCCACGTTTTGCCGAAGCGCCGCCGTGCGGGCATTCTTCTGGTCCATGAGTTCCTGGGCCTGGTGGGCCACCTCGTCGGCCTGCGCTCGGAGGCGATCGACTTCCCCTTGCAGGGCCTGGGGCGGCCTCGCCGTGCCGCCGGCCGCACGCCAAAGCCGATATTCGGCTTTGCGCAACTGCCGTTTCAACGCCCGCAGCCGTTGGGTAGCCTGGTCGATCTGGCTGGCCAGGGGGAGGATTTCCGCGGCCTCGGCCCGGCGGACCATTGCCAGCGCGCCCTGCAGAGCGCTCCAGGGGTCTTCCTCGCTTGGGGCTCTGCCCGGCTCCAGGCGCGGCCCCTCCACACCCCGAAGGAATCCATAAAAATTGCCGTTCTCGCGGCGTTCGAGCAGCACCGCTTCGGCCGGCCAGGCCGTCTGGGCGATCTCCTCCTCGGCCACCCAGCGGAAATCCTGGCGATGGGGGTCGAACTCGCGATTGCCGGTTTTCCAGAGAATGCTTCGGACCCCGGTAGCGGGATCGACCTGCCGGCCCGCATGTTCGGCAAGGAACCACTGGCCATCGGCAAGCCCCACTTGCGCCACCGGGGCAGGCCAAAACACTGCCAGCCCCTCTTTGAGGACCACGGCCAGCGCGCTGCCGACCATCAAGATGAGCGAAGCGACGGCGGCCGCGGCCAGCCACACGGCCGGTTCGGTGCCGGAAGATGGCCGGCGTCGGGGCACCGGCGAGTTTACAGCCAGCCGAACCGCCGGCGCAGCGCTTGGCGCACCAGCTCCGCCGCCGTGTTCAGCGTGAAGGTCATCAGGAACAGCAGCACGGCACATAAGAACAAGACTCGGTAAAGGGTTCCGCCCGCGGGGGCTTCAGGGATTTCGATGGCGATGTTGGCCGCCAGGGTCCGCATGCCGTTCAGCGGGCTCCAGTCGAGGATGGGGGTGTTTCCCGCCGCCATCAGCACGATCATGGTTTCGCCCACGGCACGCCCGAACCCGATCATCGCCGCTGCAAAGATCCCCGGGCTGGCCGTGGGCAACACCACTCGCCACACGGTCTGCCAGCGGGTGGCCCCCAGGGCCATCGAAGCGGCCGCCAGGCGCGAGGGCACGGCAGCCAGGGCGTCTTCGGCCAGCGTAAAGATGATGGGAATCACCGCCAATCCCAGCCCCCATCCCACCACGATCGCGTTGCGGATGTCGTAGCGCATCCCCAGCCGCTGGAACAGCCACAGCTTGAGGTTTCCGCCGAACAGCCCGCTTTCCACCGGGCCGGCCAGCCCGGCCGCAATGGCCCCCGCCGCCAGGACCACCGGGAGCATGGTCAAAAACTCCCGGCCGCGGCGCCACCGCCGTACCGCTGGCCAGCGCTCGGCCCACTTCCAGAACCCCAGAAATGCAACAAACATCAGCGGAAAGACCGCGGCCGCCAGAAACACCGCCACAATCCACCGCTCCAGTAGCGGGGCCAGCCACAGCGCGGCCAGAAAACCCACCACCACCGAAGGAAGTGCCGCCATCAGCTCCACCACCGGCTTGATGGCACGGCGCAAGCCAGGCGCCGCGAACTGGCTGGTGTACACGGCGGCCAACAAGGCCAAGGGCAATGCGAACAGCATGGCGTAGGCGGTGGCCTTCAGCGAGCCGAAAACCAGAGGGACGACACTCAGCTTGGGTTCATAGTCGTCGGTACCCCCCGATTGCCAGGTGAAGCTGGGCTCGGGATAGCCTTCGTAGTGCACCCGGCCGAACAGCGCGCCCCAGCTCGCCTCGGGGTGGGGCACCTCCAGGTCCCAGCCGTACAAGGTGCCGTCGCTTGCCAGCGCCACGGCGGCATTGCCGCGGGGGGCTAAATCCGCCTGTTGGAGCATGATCCCGCGGGCGCCCAGTTGCACCAGACAGCGTTCGGTAGTGGCGTGGAGCAAGACGGCCAGGCCATCGCTTCCCACCGAGAGAACCGACTTATCGCGGGCCGAGGGCACCAGGGCCACCACGGGCCCCTCGTGCGGGCTCAGGGTGTGGACCGGCTCCAGCGCCGGCCGGCCCCCCGTCGCTGCCACCGGGAACCAAATGGTCACCTGTCCTTGGCTATCGCCTGCGGCCAACGAGACATCGCCGGCCAGCAACGCCAGCGCGGTAATGGCCTGCCCGCCGGGCGGGGCAGCGGCCACCTCGCTCGAAACCGCATGTCCGTCGTCGCCCAGTTGCCAGCGGGCCACTTCGCCGCGCGCGGTGCCGGCATAAACCCACTGGCCTGTGCGGTCCATGGTCACCGCCGTGATGGGGCCCAATTGCGGTGCCTCGATCATGGCCGAACGCCTGCGGGCCACCACCTGCCCGAGAAGGTTCCGCTCGTGAACCTCGCGCACCACTTCCAGGCGGTTGCCGGCAAACAGGCGGGCCACGGTGAACTGGGTGGCGGAGGCCAGGCCGCGTTTGACCTCGGCTTGCCGAGCCACGGCCAGCAACGGTCGCTGCGGAGCCGGCCCCATCTGGCCGCAAACTTCCAGCAATACTCCGCCGGTGTCCGGCTGCAAAGTCCGGGTGCTATGCGGCGCGTCGCCAGAGCGCTGCCCAAGCGAGGGGACGATTTCGACAAGGGTTACTGCGCCGCTATTCCACAAGAGGGTGTAGCGGGACGTGGCTTGGCGCTCGGCGTCCAGGCCGGCACGCGACTCCGCGCGCCCGCCGGTGTGCCGTT
>JBBIQF010000500.1:0-4954 GCA_037442445.1 Planctomycetaceae bacterium | reverse complement strand
GACCAGGTGATTGACCACGGTGGTCATGTCCTCACCGGGATCGTACTTGGCGATGCCC
This sequence comes from Planctomycetaceae bacterium, assembly GCA_037442445.1. GTDB lineage: Bacteria > Planctomycetota > Planctomycetia > Pirellulales > Thermoguttaceae > JANLFZ01. The sequence goes on along the minus strand of JBBIQF010000500.1, from coordinate 4,896 downwards.
CGGACCGTGTTCAGGTGGTCGGTCAATGTCCACTGTACCAAATCCGCCGTGCCGCCGTCAACGGCTTCGGCCACCCGCGGTGGGGGTGCAAGCCAGGAGCCGGGGGCGTAAGCCCCCGGTGTGGCCGGCCGCTGCCTGGCGGTCGCGGCTCTGACATCGCCGCGGCTCTGAGATGGTCGCAGCTTGCCGTCAGGGGGCCGCGGCGCTGGGGAGCTGTTCCAGCCACTGGCGCATGGCCTTGCGCGCGGTGTCCAGGGCTTCGGCGAGTTTTTCGACCTGTTTGCCGCCCGCTTGGGCCAGGTCGGGGCGGCCGCCGCCCCCGCCGCCCATCACCGCCGCGGCGGCACGGGCCCACTGGACGGCATCCAGCCCCCGCTCGGCCAGATCGCGGCTGAGGCCCGCGATGAGCGTCACCCGGCCCTCCGCCTCTTTGCTGGCCAACAGCACCGCCACCGGCGAGGCCTTGCGCCGGAGCTGGTCGATCAGCTCGCGCATGGCCTGGGGTGTGGCGTCTGCAAGCTGGCTGACGATGACCTTCACGCCGGCCACCTCGGCCGCCTGCGACACCAGCCGCTCGATGTTGACTCCCTCGGCCTTGGCCGCACCGGCGGCCTGGCGCTTGAGCTGCCGGATTTCCTGCAGCAGCGTCCCGACCCGCTCGGGCACCTCCTCGGGGGCGACGCGCAGGGCCAAAGCGGCCTGGGCCAGTGCCTTCTCCAAGCGCTGGACGTACTGGCAGGCCGCCATGCCCGTCAAGGCCGTAATACGCCGAATGCCTTTGGCGATGCTCTCTTCGGCGATGATCTTGAACAACCCGAGCTGGGCGGTGTTCGTCAGGTGGGTGCCGCCGCACAGTTCGCGGCTGAAGTCCCCGGCCGACACCACCCGAACCACGTCCGGGTACTTCTCGCCGAAAAGCATCATCGCCCCCAGCTTCTGGGCTTCTTCCTTGGGCATGAGGCTCCACTGGATGGGAGCGGCGTCGAGGATGCGGGCGTTGACTTCGCTTTGGATCGCTTCGAGCTGCTCCGGCCCCAGGGCCGTATCGCAATTGAAATCGAAGCGCAGCGAGTCCGGCTCGACCTTGGAGCCTTTTTGCTGCGTGTGCGGGCCGAGATGCTTGCGCAAGGCATAGTGCAGCAGATGGGTCGCCGAATGGGCCCGGCGGATGGCTTGGCGGCGCTCGGCCGACACCCGGGCCGAAACCGTGTCGCGGTAGGCGAGTTTTCCCTGCCGCAGGTAACCGATGTGCAGGGTGATGCCGTCTTCGACTTGGGTATCGACGACCTCGAACCGCATCCCCGGGGCCACCAACTCGCCGGTATCGCCCACCTGGCCCCCCATCTCGCCGTAGAAGGGGGTCTTGTCCAGGACCACGGCGGCCGGCTGCTTGCCGTCGATCTCGTCGAGCACGTACGACAACTGGTCGCCCACGATGAGGCCCACGACCACGGCGTGGTCCACCGTATCGGCCTCGTAGCCCAGGAACTCGGTTTCGTGGACCGTCTTTTTCAGCTCATGCAGGGGGCCTTCTTTGAACACGGCGATGCGCCGGCCTGCGCCCGAGGCCTCCTCGTGCCGCCGCTGCGCCTGGCGGAAGCCCTCCCAGTCGAGTTGGAGCCCCTGTTCGGCGGCCAGGGTTTCGGTCAGCTCGGGCGGAAAGCCGTAGGTTTGGAGGATGTCGAAGGCCTCGCGTCCGGGCACGGCGCGGGCGCCGCTGCTGGCCGCCTCGGCGATGAGCCTTTCGGCCCGGGGCATCCCCGCGTTGATGATCTCGAAGAATTGCGATTCCTCGTTGCGCAATGCCCGCGACACCCGCTCCACCGTCTCCTTGAGTTCCGGGTAGGGCTGCTGCATCAGCTCGGCGACCACGCCGGGCAGCTCGCACAAGAACGGCTGGCGCACGCCCATGCGATAGCCGTCCAGTGCCGCCCTGCGGATGAGCTTGCGGACTACGTAGCCCTGTTTCTCATTATCGGGATAGACGTTCTCGTGGATGGCGAACGTGCACGCACGGATGTGGTCGGCGATCCGCCGCAGGCGCCGGCCGTGGTCCGAGGCAGGGTCGTAGCGCACGCCGCACACCTCGGCTGCCGCCTCGACCAGCGGGCGAAGGATGTCGATATGGAAGTTCGATTCCACGCCCTGCAATACCGAGGCGGTCCGCTCCAGGCCCATGCCCGTGTCGATGTTCTTTTTCGGCAGCGGCCGGAGGTTGTTCGGCGGAGGCCCCACGCGGTTGAACTGGGTGAACACCAGGTTCCAGATTTCGACCGGCCCCCAGGGCGTGTGGTAGTAGATTTCGCTGCACGGCCCGCAGACGCCGTCCGGGCCCTGGCTGGGGGCATTGGCCGGCCAGAAGTTCTCGTCCTCGCCCATGCGCTGCACCTTGTGGGGCGCAAGGCCGATCTCGTCGATCCAGATGCTGGCGGCCTCGTCGTCGTCCAGATAGACCGTGGCCGAAATCAACGCCGGGTCCAGCCCTAGCCATTTCTTGTCGGTCAGGAACTCCCAGGCCCAGTGGATGGCTTCGCGCTTGAAGTAATCGCCGAAGCTGAAGTTGCCCAGCATCTCGAAGAAGGTGTGGTGGTAGGCGGTTCGGCCGACGTTTTCGATGTCGCCGGTCCGCAGGCACTTCTGGCAGGTGGTGGCGCGGGTGAATTCGAGTTTGCAGCGGCCGAGGAAATGGTCCTTGAACTGGTTCATCCCGGCGGGGGTGAACAGGACCGAGGGGTCCCAGCGGGGGACCAGCACGTCGCTGGGGCGGCGTACGCAGCCTTTGGCCTCGAAGAATTGGAGATATTTCTCACGCAGTTCATCCGCTTTCATCGTGAGACCCGCCAGTAGGTAGGGCGCCTGGGGCCGCCGGCCATCCACGCCGGCTCTCTCCCCTACAAGCGCGACAAAGGGGACGCAACTCCAAGGCATCCCGTGAGTTGCGTCCCCTTTGCCGCCTGCGACGGATCAGGCCGCCAAGTACCGCGAAGTTGGCCCGCGGGCCCGATCAGTGCGCTCGAGAGGATTCGAACCTCCAAGGGCTTGCGCCCACATGGTCCTGAGCCATGCGCGTCTGCCAGTTCCGCCACGAGCGCAGCCGGGAACCGCCGAGGTTCCCTAATTCTTTGTAAGGCGATCGGCCAGAAAATGCAAGACCAGCACTTCGTGTGGGCATCACCCACCAAATGGATGGGTTCAAGCCGGCGCGTTAAACCCACCCGTTTGGCGGTGGGCTGGCGGGCGAATGTGCTGCGGATTTGGTGGCCCGGCTTGGCGCCGGCACGGCCGATCGGCCGGCCGCCGCGATGGCCCGATTACTCCGTGAACTCGACGTTCGGGTCGTCGCCCTGCCGGGTGATGAGGAACATGTACATGGCCACGTCCATGCCGTTATCGAAGCTGTGGACGCTGCCGTCGGCCATCAAGTGGTTGGTAACGCCGGGGTGATGGGACCGCGGCCCGTACTTCTGATACGGCTGTTCGGCGTAGCCCGTGCCGCCCACGCAGTAGCGGTGGTAGGGCCAGTCGATATACACCTCCTCGGGCCGGCCGATGAAGGTCCGCATGTCGGGATCCAGATTGCTTTCCTCGCCATACTGGCCGTTGAAGCCCCAGGGGTGCCAGTAGCGGCGGGTCCAACTGTTATCGAAGTACACGCGGTCGGGGGCCAGTTCGCTGCGCCCGCAGAGATCGATTTCTGTGGGCAGGCCCACCACGGCCATTTGCCAGCCCCAAGTCCAAACGGCCACCTTCTGCTCGACGCTTTCCACGACCATGATGGTGTGGGCCGCCCCGTCCTTGAAATCGGCGAATCGCAGCTTGGAGCCGGGGAAACTGGCCCCGTCGGGATGGAACGCCGCCGGCGCATACAGCGGCGTGTAGGTGTTCATCGTGGCCCGGCTGTAGCTGGCGAAGTGGGTGGCGGCCATCACCTTGTAGTTGGAGATGGCGAACCAGGTTTCGGGATAATCGGCCCACTTCTGCCCGGCAAAGCTGGGGCAGATCAACTCGGGCAGCGACTGGGCGGTGGCATAGGTGTGGGCGTCCGGGACGCCGTAGGGGATGAGCGGCCAGCCGCCTTCGACATCCATCGATTTCCAGAGTTGTTCCTGCTCCAGATGGGGCAAAAGCTCTACGGCCCAGCTCCAGCCCCGCATCTCGATGATGGCGCGGGTGCTGGGGTCGCGGCGGATGTGGCACGAGGGGGGGAAGTGCCGCTTGTTTTCGTGGAACGTGTGGAAGGCCAACCCGATCTGCTTGAGCTTGTTCAAGCAGCTTGCGCGGCGGGCCGATTCGCGCGCCCGCTGGACCGCCGGCAGCAGCAACATGATGAGGATGGCAATGATGGTGATGCCCACCATCAGCTCGACCAGCGTAAAGGCCCGTCTCCGCCCATGAGGCGTCATACGGCACCGCCTCTTATGAAAGCACTCACAAGACCGCGCACGTTGCCTGTGCCTCGTTCCCTATCCAGGGTTCGATTCTAATACGGCCAAAGGGCAGATGTCAAATATATTTGGCCGCTTCGCCCGGGCCTGCCGGAGGCGCCCATGCTGCCGCGCTCTGCCGCGCACCCCGGGGCCGCTACCGGTGGGCCGCGCGTGGGCCGGGGTGGATCCGTCTGCCCAGTCTTTCGCCTTTGCGCAATCCGAAGCGCTTATGCGCCGAAGAGACAAAGCCTCGCCCGGCGGCCGGGGTCGATTGCCGGCCGGCATGGTAAGCCGTGGCCGGTTCGCAGGACACCGCGGCGCACGGGAAACCGTTCACGGTCCGGGGCCTTCCGGATGCTCAAGGGGAAGCAGCGTGCGGGGTACGACGAGTATCGGAGCGCGGCGGACGCGACGGAGCGCCAGGGACGCGACGGAGCGCGTCCCTCCAAGGTGGAGGGCCACGCTCCGT
>JBBIQF010000499.1:0-4954 GCA_037442445.1 Planctomycetaceae bacterium | reverse complement strand
AGGCAGGATCGCAAAAAGCCTTGCCCTTGCAGCGTGGGGCGGTTACAGCGAGTAGCCTTTGCGGTACTCGGCTTTGATGACGCAGGCGACCTCGGGGGCATTGGTGGCCACCAGGTTCTTGGCGTCCCAGAGGATTTTCTTGCCCACGGCCACCATGCTGCCGTCGGCGGCTTTTTCGGCTTTATCGGCGGTCCAGACCGCCAGATTGCCGAGGAGGATGGTTTCGGTCAGCGGGCCGGCATAATCGGGGAAGTTGGACATGGCCGGCGGCCCGCCCTTGATGGCCCGCACCCACTCGGCGAAGTGGCCCGGCGACTGCGGGAACTCGACCGGCGGTTCCTCGATGCCCGGGCTGAGGCGGTACTCGGCGGCGTAGTCGTCGGGCGAGTACATCTTGCCCTTCTCGCCGATGATCAGGCACCCGCTCCGCTTGGGGCGGTCGCGGTCCAGCCGGCCCGAGCGGCCGGTAAACAGCTTCTTCTGCTCCTCGGCCGAGCCGAATAGCTCCAGCGGCGGCAGTTGCCCGCCATCGTACCACACGAACTTCAAGGCCGGCCGCCACGCATTGGCGGGAAACTCGAAGTCGATGACCGACCACTTGGGGTAGCTATCGTGGTTATGGCCGGAAGTGCGGGCTTGGACCGACACCGGGTCGCGGAGTTCCAGGCCCATGTAGGGCATGTTGACGGTGTGGCAGGCCATGTCGCCCAGGGCCCCCGTGCCGAAGTCCCACCAGCCGCGCCACGAGAAGGGGTGATAGCCGTCGCCGTAGGGGCGCTCCGGGGCCGGTCCCAGCCACAGGTCCCAGTGGAGTTCTTTGGGGACCGGCTTGGGGGCCGGACGCGCGCCGCCCTGCGGCCAGATGGGGCGATTGGTCCACACATGCACTTCGGTCACCCGGCCCAGGATGCCCTTGCGCAGAAGGGCCGCAGCGCGCCGCAGCCCCGGCTCGGCCGTGCCCTGGTTGCCCATCTGGGTGGCCACCTTCATCTCCCGGGCGATCTCGCCCAGGCGCCGGGCCTCGTAGATGGTGTGCGTCAGCGGCTTCTGGCAGAAGCAGTGTTTGCCCATTTTCATGGCCATGGCCGCCGCCACCGCGTGCACATGGTCTGGCGTGCTGACCGTCACCGCGTCGATGCTCTTGCCCATCTCTTCGAGCATCTTGCGGAAGTCGTTGAACTTCTTGGCCTTGGGGTAGCGGGCGGCCGCGGCGGCCAGCTTCTTGTCGTCCACGTCGCAGATGGCCACCAGGTCGCCGCTGGCCGCAGCGTCGGCCGAGTCGCTGGCGCCCTTGCCATCCACCCCAATGGCCGCCATCGCGATCCGCTCGTTGGGCGACCGGCTTTCCGCTCCTTGCACTCCGGCGGCCACGAAAAACCCGATGCCCGCCGCCGTGGTCTGGAGGAACTCGCGACGATTTTTTCCCAGGGACATGCTCTTGGACTCCTTTGGACAGAAAATGCAACCCGCAGGCTTTGTGCTTTGCACGCCCGCCCCAGCGCGGCCGGCTCCGCCGGCAGGGACCCGGCACGATGCCCTCGCTCCGCAATTGCACCGCTGGGACAAACCCGCCGGCCCGCCACCCAACCGCGTTCGCATGGATGCAAAGCACCCACCCTACGGTTTCGGGCAGTAAAGGGTAGAGCCCCGGGCGCTGGGCAGCAGCCCGGAAACTCCCGCCAACATGGGCGTCTCAAACCCTCCACCATAATCGGCCACAGTTCGTGCCGCAACCCCCCGAGCGCACTTGCCCCGCAACGAGGGGTTTACGCTGGGGCCTTGGATTCGATACGCTGAAACACAGCCCAAGGTGCGGCCCGTTTGCTCCTGCATAGCCCCCGGGCAATGCCGTATCCTTGGCAGCCCCCAGCAGGCCGCCGCCCACGGCGGCGTGCTTCGCGAACAACCTACCGGAGCCTTCCGATGTACACGCAACCTTTTCGAGGCAGCGAAGAGATACGAGGCGGCAGGAGGCATCCTAAGGGCCGGGCTCTGGCAGGGCCGCGGCCTTGCCGGTCCAGCCATGCAAGGCCTGGCCTTGTGGGCCTTGTCCTGGCCGCTGTCGGGCTGGCCTTTGCGCCCGGTCTTGCCAGCGCCCCGGCCGCACCTCCCCAGGCCAAGAAGGCGGCGGCCCAGGACCCCGCCAACGCGGAACTCCTCAAGCGGATCGAGCAACTCGGCGGCAGGGTCGAACGCGATCCCCAAGGGCACATCGTGGGCGTGGACCTGTACGAGCGGCCGGCCACCAACGCCGATGTCGAGAAGATCGCCTCGCTGCCCCACCTCAAGCGCCTGAAGCTTTGGGGGGCCAAGATCAACGACTACGGCGTCGAGCACCTCGGCAAACTCGAGCACCTGGAGGACTTGGTGCTGGAAAACACCGATATCACCGATGCCAGCCTGGCTGTGCTCGGCAAGATCGCTTCGCTCCAATCGCTCAATCTCCGCCGCAGCTCGTACCTGACCGATGCGGGACTGGCCCACCTCACGAAGCTGCCCAAGCTCCAGTATCTGGTGCTCCTGTATAACAACTTCTCCAACGAGGGGATGAAGCATGTGGCCCAAATGGCGGAGCTGCGGCTGCTGGATATCCGCGGGTGCGTGCAGATCAACGATGAGGGCATCCGCCGGCTGGCTGCCTTGAAACGATTGAAGGCCCTCCGCCTCCGCAATCCGTACATGACCGACCAGGCGCTGGAGGTCCTCGACCATCTGCCCGAACTGCGGGTCATCACCATCGAGGACGCGGCCGGGGTGACCAACGAGGCGCTAGCTCGGCTGGGCAAGTTCACCGAACTGGAAGAGGTGGACCTGTTCCGCCTGCCCGACGTGAACGACGCGGGCCTGGCGCACCTCAAGCCGCTTGCCAAGCTCCGGCGGCTGAAGGTCCGCGGCACGCCCATTTCCGGCCAGGGCCTGGCCCATTTGGCCGGCTTGACCGAGTTGGAGTTCCTCGACCTGAGCGAAACCAATGTGGACGACGCGGCCCTGGCGTACCTGAAAAACTTCCAGAAACTCCAGCGCCTCGACCTGTGGCATACGCAGGTAACCGATGCCGGCCTGGCCCACCTGGCCGGCCTCAGAGAACTCCGCTGGCTCAGCCTGAAACAAACGGCCATCACCGACGCCGGACTGGCTCACTTGCGGGACCTGAAAAAGCTGGCCACGCTGAGCCTGGAAGAGACGGCCGTCACCGACGCGGGGATCGAGTCGCTCGTGGCCCTTTCGTCCCTCAAGAGCCTGGACCTGCGGTTCACCAAGATCACCGAGGCGGGAATCCAGAAGCTCGAAAAGGCGTTCCCCAAGGCCGAGATCATCCTCGATTGATGCGGCCGCGTCGGACATTGGCCGCGATGTTGCGCCGGGGCCATGCCGGCCCGGAATGCCAAAGCCGTCTAGCGGGCCGCGGGGGGCAGCGAACCTTCGAGCAATAAGAGGCGGCGTTTGGTGGCCACCCCGCCGGGGGCCGAGAAACCGCCTAACCGGCCGCCAGTACCCACCACGCGGTGGCAGGGGAGGATCAATGGGATGCGGTTGGCGGCCAGGCAATTGCCCACCGCCCGCGCCGCACGGGGGAAGCCGGCCTGCCGGGCAAGCTCGGCATAGGTGATGGTCCGCCCCCAGCCCACTTGGCGAAGGCAGGCCATCACCCGGGCCTGGAAAGGCGTCTGCGGCCCCGGGTCCACCCGAACATCGCCGAAATCCTCTGGCACGCCTGCCAGAAAGGCTTGAATCCGCCGGGCCAAGCCCTCGCACCACGGGCGTTGTACGGCGGCGTTACGAAGCGGCACTGGAATGGCCATCGCCGCGGCCCGAGCGGTGGCGTGGCCAAAGGTCAATGCCCGGACGACCTCGCCCGAACCCACGATGGCTACCCAGCCGAACGAAGAGCGGAAGACAGCCAGCGAATCGCCCATAGCCACGCCATAAGGTGCGAGCATGGTCCGGCGGGGTGCGGCCCCCTACATCGAGGCATGCCTTTGACACTCCCCTTGCACTGACCCTATACTACAAGCAGTTCCCGCGGATCAAGGGCCGCCGGAAATCGCTATCCCCCTCTGTCGGCGTGCGGGTTTTCCGTCGCAAGCGAGAAGGAACCGCGTGGATGAATCGTTATCAGGCCTTGTGCGACGATTTTTACGTCAACATGAACCTCAATACGGAGATGGAGCTCCCCAGCAGCCGCGAGACGATCCTCCAGTTCTTCGAGCGGCTGCAAAAGACCTATCCCACGATGCGGAACTTCTTCTGCCGCGACCGGGGGGACTTCGTCCTGGAAGAGGACCGCGAGCAGGGCTCCTACCGGTGGTGCACCATCGAGCCCCGGCGGGTATGCTCGGGCTACGTGAATCCCGAGACCGTGGCCGCCGCCCTGGACCAACACCGCCTGGTGCTGGACATCGTGCCCTACATGCTGACCATCAGCCCGCTGGATTGCGAGGCCTTGGACCTGTTGTTCGGCTTCGATTACACCTGCCGGGGCAATCACAACCAGGTGGTGGCCGAGGCGCTGGGCATCAGCCCTGCCCTGGAGCGATTGCTGGACATCCCGGGCGCGACCGTAACCGGCTATGAGCCCACGCTGACCATCGCTTTGGACGAGGAATTCCGCCTCCAGTGCCGGGTGAGCGTCGAGACGCGGACCAATTTCTTCCAAGTCCACGGGGGGGAATACCCCGAGGAGCAACTGAGCGTCTATGTAACGGCCCGGCAATACGGCAGCTTGGCGCCGGGCAAGGGGTTTGTCGAGACGTTCAATCGCCTGGCCGAGGTGTGCGAGCAAGTGGTGGACAACTACGTCGTGGACTACGTATTGCGCCCGCTTGCCCGCACCATCGCGCTGAAGTAAGCCGGCAGGGCCGGCCTGTAGTCTCGGCCGCTAGATAACCGTTCAGGGCCAGGGACGTTACCGGGCAACACGCAATGCCTCGGCCACGACAGAGCGTGGCCCTCC
>JBBIQF010000498.1:0-4978 GCA_037442445.1 Planctomycetaceae bacterium | reverse complement strand
CATTCCCCGGACTCCGGCACCAGCATATACCCGTCGCCGTCTTTGACCCACTTCGTCCCCGGCGGCAGGGTCTGGCGCATGAACTCCCGCAACGTCTCGTGAATATCCCCTGGCGGCTGTAGCGCCTCGTAGCTGCCAGCAAGTTCGGGCGAAAGCCGTAGAAACCCCTGCGGCACCGGGTAGGGAAGGATCAGCAACGAGCGCAGCGGAGTAAACTCCGGTGCGGAAAAAGTGATCTCCCGGTCCAGCCGCCGATCTTCGGGAAAAAGCTTTTCGGCCGCGCCGGCCGGGACCGTATGAAACACCTCACGTTCGACGTCATAAATCGCCCGCTTAGGCAGGTCCAGTACCGCGCGGACTTCGGCAAGCGTCTTCTCCAACTCCTCGCGGGCCTTCTGCGACCCTGGACGGGGAGGATACTCCCGAATCCTTTGCACCTGGTGCGCGTAGTACCGCAACAATGCGGACCGAATAGCCGAGTCGTAACCGCTGCCGGGAAGCTCGCGCAGCACTTGCACGCCCAGCCGTACCGCGCGCTGGGGGACCTCTTCCACGTGCCAGCGTTCCCACTGGAGGAATCGCAGAAAATCTTCGCGGTTGATCTTTGCCCACGCCTCCTCTCCGTTTCCGGGGCGCGGCGGGGCGATATGAAATCGGACCTCGTTCGAATAGATCGCCGTCCAACTCCCTTGAAACTCACACCGGGCTACGGCCATGCAAGGGCCGACCTCAGGAAAGGCCAGTCGCCACGGTCGCCGCCGCCCAGCCACCGGGGGACCCCAGATGTCATGCGGCGGGTAGGTTATGACCAACCGCGTCCGATACTGCCTCGTCCGCCCAGGTGCAAGCCTGGCCGTTCCAGGGTTGCCGGGCATCCCTGGCATCAACCCGTCTTGCAGCGCGGAGGGATGCCGGCCTAGCGCCCAATGCACGTACGGCGGGTTTCCAAACGCAAGCGCCGGGTCCGCCGTCGTTCCCATGCCAGGCCGCATTTCCTTACCGAGCAGGTGCAACGGGACCCCAGGAGTCTTCTTTCCTTTGCCGACTCTTGTGGGGGCCGTGCCGAGATTCCGTAGGTCCGAAGGCACCTTGGGAAATCCCTCTTTGGCACCGCGATCGAACAATTCCATGGGCAGGCCGACAGGGCCAATAAGCACCTGCACTCCGTCGCCCCAGCCGTGCGCGCGCAGCAGCCTGGGCTCGCTCCCCTCGTTTGTCACGAACAGGTCGAGTACCACAGGTTCGCCCAAAAGGTATTCAGACTTCGGCGAGCCAAGAACCACGCTCCAGGGCACGGGCGGCGGGCCGACAGGGTGGCCCTTTAAGGCGGGGCCAGCGGCGCCTACGGCGACAACCAAGAACCACACGAGGCCCATAGTGAATGCTCCCACGGTCTTTGTTCGCGATACAGGTATCCCCCGGATTCAAAGCCCCAACGGTCTGGGTGAATTGCGGATGCGCCACAAGTACTCACCCGTATATCGAGCGGGCTGATCCGGCCATCCAGTAACCGGGGTCTGAATCTGAAAGGCGTCATTGTCGTTACCCCAGATCTGGGCCACGGTGCGGCCGACGTCGGCCACCACCCTATCCCGCCGGAAAGCTAAGTTGTCCAGCCCACGCTCCTGGGACGCGTCCTGAATCGTCTCCAGGAATACAACCGCACCCCCAAAAGGTGATATCCATCCGTACAGCGGAGTTTCGCTATCAGCGTCATTATCGTACGGGAACGGTCCCTGGTACCCACCCAGCAGATAGGTTACCCAAAACTCATCGTAGTTGCTGGCTTGAGAGTCCCAGTCGCGGGCTGCGAGGAAATGGGAGTCACTGGCCAGGTTAGCCTGAAACACAGTAGCGCCGTTGGCATCGCCGACGTCGTATAGGACCTCCACATATGCTTCGGCCATCGCATTTCTAAGCTCCGAGGTATCGGGCATGGGCACGTCCATCCCATCGACAACCGTGTCGTCGTCGAGCAGTATGAAAGGACCCTCGGCGGGCAGTTCGGGCCCCCCTGGCCCGGCGTAAAACCGAACAGTTACCGTGAAATTGTCGCCCACGCTGTTCGCCACGACGTTGAAATCGCGATTATTGCTTGTCAGTTGCCCTGGGACGAAGCGGTCGGGGCTGTCGTTGAGGAACTGGTCCGTGGTAACCGTCACCGTCATATTCCCCCAGTCCGGCTGACCGACGTGGGTAATCTGCCCCGTCACTGTATTGCCTTCCACGAGCCCCATCGAGTCCACCTCGATGTGCAGTCTGCGCCACACCTCCAATTCCCGCGTAACCCAGACGCCGTCCCTCATCGTGTGGTCGATTATTCCTAGTTCCTCGCCCGGGCTAAGGATGTCGTCGTTATTTCGGTCAAAATACAACCTCGCCTGATCATCATGATCGAGTGCCTTGACTAGCGCCGCGATCTCGGCGTGACCTGTAGCTAGAACGCGAAAGTTGTTTCCCGGCTGGATTTCCCCAACATCGAGGGTCAATATGGCCCCACCGCTGCCGACCACGACGAACCCCGGGAAGGGCGGCAATGGTGCGACACCGCCGCCCGACCGGAAATTGTCAGGCGAGTTGGTGCCGACCGGAGGTAAATCGCCGTCGGGCAGGCCGATTGCCGGGTCGTCGACATCATACAGCCGAAGTTGGAGTAGAATGGGCACTGGTCGTAGTGTCGTTGCCGGACGGACTCTGATGTCCACATCCACCTTGGGTCGGGCGGCTTGGCCGGGCGCGGCCGCGTCAGGGAAGAACCGCACCACATTGCCGGTGGGCACCAAGTCGCCCGCCTCTTGGGGATTGGCTGTGTGCGCCGTCCACTGGATGGCGGTAATCTCCGGCGTAAGCCGATAGCCGTCGAACTCCTGCCGGGTGGCAAAGGCCGACTGCCACGGCATGCCCGCAAAACGCACCTCGGCCTGAATGGCCCATTCGCCCCAATCGGCACCCGTGTACACCCACCCCTGGCCTCCAGCAAACTGCGCCCACGGCTGGGTGCTCCCATACGGCCGCCGCCACAGCACCGTACCGGAATAATATGGCGCCAGGCCCGCCTCGCTGTAGTCGGCCCACCACCGCAGGTCGTCCCCCACCCACGAGAGGTCCTCCTCGCCCAGTGTCTGCCACGTGTCGTCCGGCTTCTGCCACTGCACCGTGTACCCCGTCACGCCCACCGCATGTACGGTGACCGTGGCGCTTGCCGTGCGGCCGTAATAATCGCGAATGGTGTAGCTGAAACTATCCACCGGCGACTTGCCCGGTGCCGTGCCGAACTGCGGGCCCGGCCGGTAATAGACCCAGGGGCCGTAGCCGCTGGTCGTGCCGTACTGGGCCGGCCCCACGCTGCTGACCATGATCCCGTCGCCGGTGTCATTCTGCAACACGTAGATGGTGATCTGCTGCTGGTCGGTGGGCGGGTCGCCCGGACCCGCATAGGCCGTGTCGTCCACGGCCACCGGCGGATCGCCCATCACCAGGATTTCGGCCGTCCCCTCGTCGGTAAACCGGCCATCGCTAGCGCGGTAGGTGAACGCATCGCGGCCTGTGAACCCGGCCACAGGCTGGTAGGCAAAACCGCCGTCCGGGTAAAGTTCAAACTTGGCCGCGTGCTCCGGTGGCACCACCAGCGTCACGGCCAACGACTGGCCCAAGGGATCGAAATCGTTGGCCAGCACCCCCTCTGCCGCCCCGACCTGGAGCATCGCACCATCGAGTAGGAAGAAGAACTGGTCGCCGCGGGCCACCGGCGGTAGGTCCACTGCCCCGCCCAAGCCACCAAGGGCACCTTCCCCTCCCAGACTCAAGGCGGTAAACACCTCGTCCAGCCACCAGAGGTCGGACAGGAAGCCGCGATCGGACACGGGCGAGGGCTCCAAAAACCCGTCGGCCAGCGTGCTGCTCACCCGCTCGACCCGCTCCCGCAGGGTTGCCACGTACTGTTCAGTTGTGGCCTGATCCACGGCGTGCATGTCCAGCACGCTCCGCACGGAACCGAGCAGACTGTTCAGGGCCAGTTCATCGTCTGCCAGGGATGCTAACGCGGCAAGGCGGTCTTTGTTACGCCTGGCCAGGCCGGGAAGCTCGACGCTGGCCGGGGGGTTGGTGTCGGCCCACAGCGAGCCCCAAAACGGTTCCAATAGCGGCGGGGCCAACAGAATCTCCAGGACTCCCCCACCGGGGGCAGCCCGCGGCTCCAGGACCTCCAGGCCCCGCAGGCGACGGAAGCGTGAAAAGGCCTGCCGGCGCCGACCCCCAGTCTTACGAGAACTTACCCATTTCCCCCCCCCTTGCCCAGATTCTCACAAGTGCGCCTCGCATACGCCGTCCCCCTCTTTGAAGAGACACCCTGTCAGCGAAAACCGGCCCGATGGCCGGGCTATTGCCCAACGCCGCGAGAAGCTGGAACCAGTTTTAGTCTATGCAAATGGTTTTTCGGGTCAAGCGCCCGGAGCGGAAAAAATTTTGGGGCATTCGGGATGCAGCCGCGGGGGGGGTATGACGAATGACGAATGTCGAAAGTCAAATGACGAATGCTGGAGGAAGCACCAATGACCAAGGGCGAATGACGAATGACGAAAGCCAAATGGCGAAGGAGGAAGCACCAATGGCCAAATCCCAATGACCAACGACGGCGGGCGTAGTGGCTTGGGTACGGCTGGCCCCGCCGGGATGAACCCGGTGGCTAGTTCTTGTGGCTTGCACCTGGCCTTTGGTCATTGGTGCTTGGTCATTGGTCATTCGGCATTCGTCATTTGGCTTTCGGCATTCGCCATTCCCCAGGCCTGCTCCCTTGCGGTCGCGGCTCGGTAGCGCTCGGCGGCTCGGCCATTGGTCATTGGTGCTTGGTCAACGGTACTTCTTTCGTCATTTGTCTTTCGACATTCGTCATTCCCCAGGGCAGCGTGCGTGCCAAGCACGCAGCCGATATGGTTGGACCAGTCAACTCGCGGGTTTGCAGCTCTTTCCTCTACATGCC
>JBBIQF010000497.1:0-4981 GCA_037442445.1 Planctomycetaceae bacterium | reverse complement strand
CGCATGGTTCTGGAGCACCGGCACCAGCTCCGAGCCCATCGCCGCAAGAATCCGCTTCACCAACTCCACCACCGCCAGCGGCGACTCATAGGAGAAGTTGACGGCCGCGCCGGCCAGGTCGGGGCAAGCGGCCAGGCGCTCGGCCAGAAGCATATAGGCCGCCGCCCCGTCCTCGACGTACAGATAATCGCGGAGCGACCGGCCATCGGAGCGGATCACCGGCCGCTGGCCCCGCAGCACCGCGCGGATCGTGCCCGGCACGATGCGGTTCCAGTTCAAGTCGCCGCCGCCGTAAAAGTTCCCGCAGCGGGTTACGCACACGGGCAACCGGTAGGTCAGCGCATAGCAGCGGGCGATCAGGTCGGCGCACGACTTGCTCACGTCGTAGGGATGCTGGCCCGCCAGCGGGGCCGACTCGGTGTAGGGCAACTGCGGTTGCTCGCCGTAGGCCTTATCGGACGAAGCCAGCACGATTTGCCGCACCGTGGGGCTGCGGCGGCAGGCCTCCAGCACCAGCCAGGTCCCGCGGATATTGGTCTCGAACGTCGAAAGCGGGTTGCGGTTGGCGATGCCCACGATGGTCTGCGCCGCCAGGTGGAAGACGGTGTCGATCTCGTACTCCCCCAAAAGCCGCTCCAGGCCGCGGAGGCTGCCCACGCTCCCCCGGACCACTTTCATTTGCTCGACGAGCCCGGAGCGGACCAGTTCGCATTGCGGCACCCAATCGCGGACCAGGCACACCACGTCCGCGCCGGCGGCAAGCAGGTGCCGGACCAGCCAGCCGCCTACCAGCCCCGTGGCCCCGGTGACCAGGGTGGGCCGATCGCGCCAAAATGCTTCCGTGCCGCTCAGTTCCATACCTTCCAGGGGGCCTGGCCGCTGGCCCACAACTCGTTGAGATACTGATACTCGCGGTAGGTATCCATCGCAAAGAAGAAGCCTTCGTGGCGGAAGGCCATCAACTGGCCTTGGCGGGCCAGGCGCTCCAAAGGTTCGCGCTCCAGCACGCACTGGTCGCCGTCGAGGTAGTCCAGCACCTGCGGCTCGAACACGCAAAAACCCGCGTTGATCCAGCCCTCTTCCACCCGGGGCTTCTCGGCGAACTCGGCCACGCGGTCGTCGGCGGCCAGGCGCAGGATGCCGAAGCGCGAAAACGGCCGCACCGTGGTCAGCGTCGCCAGCTTGCCGTGCGCGCGGTGGAACGCCACCAGCGCCCCGAGGTCGATGTCGGCCAGGCCGTCGCCATAGGTGAACAGGAAGGTCTGGCCATTGAGGTACCGCGCCGCGCGCCGCAGCCGGCCGCCGGTCATGGTGGAAAGCCCCGTATCGACCAGCGTTACCCGGTAATCCTGCTCGTCGTGCTCGCCGTGATAGGCGATGGCTCCCAGCCGGCCCAGGCAGATCGTGAAGTCGTTGTTCATCGCCTCGTACTTGAGGAAGTAGTCCTTGATCATCGACCCCCGGTAGCCCAGGCAGAGCACGAAATCGCGGAACCCATGGTGCGCGTAGATCTTCATGATGTGCCAGAGGATGGGCCGGCCACCGATCTCCACCATGGGCTTGGGCCGGAACTCGGTCTCTTCGCGAAGCCGGGTGCCCTGTCCCCCGCAGAGGATCACGACCTTCATGGCACGCCTCCGATCGGTTCCACGACCCAGGGCAACACCGGGCGTACCGCGCCGATCCACACCCCGGCGTAGCCCTGCCGCAACTCGCCGCGGTCGTGCACCACGAACGAGACCACCTTGTCGCGGCGGGCGGGGAAGTACTTGCGCTCCTGGACCACGATGGCCGATACCCGGTGCAACCCCTCATTCAGAAAATGGGCCGGAATCTGGCACGCCGCCCGGTACCGGCCTGGCGGCAGCGGGCGATCCTCCCAGCCGGGGCGGTGAAAGTCGGCCGTGGCAAACAAACACACGTCCTGTGCGTTGTACACGTGGAAACTGGTGTTGACCGACATCCCCGCCCGGTGCACGCTGAACTCCATTTCCAGCGTGATCGGCTCGTCGAGATACTGGTGGAAGCTGACCGCCCCCTGGGCGTTCCGCACCCGGACCGCCAAAAGCCGCGTGGCCTCGTCGCCGGGGGCCTGGTCGGCCGGCCATTGGGCTTCGGCAGCATCGCCCGGCACGCCGTCCACGGTGCGCAGATAGAAGTCCACCACCTCGTGGACCGGGCCGTCTTGCACCACACGCCCGTTTTCCAGCAGCAAGGCCCGGCGGCACAAGGACCGCACGGCGTGCAGGTTGTGCGAGACGAACAGGATGGTCCGCCCATGGCGGGCCGCCGCGTCCATCGTGCCCAGGCACTTCTTCTGGAAGGAGGCGTCGCCGACGGCCAACACCTCGTCCACTACCAGGATTTCCGGCTCCAAGTGGGCCGCCACCGCAAACCCCAGGCGCACGTGCATCCCGCTGGAATAGCGTTTGACCGGCGTATCCAGAAACGGCCCGACGCCCGAGAACGCCACGATGGCGTCGAACTTGCGGCGGATTTCGGCCCGGCTCATCCCCAAGATCGCCCCGTTGAGGAAGATGTTCTCGCGCCCGGTCAGCTCCGGGTGGAACCCGGTGCCCACTTCCAGCAGGCTCGCCACCCGGCCGCGGACCAGCGCCCGGCCTTCGGTGGGAACGGCGATGCGGGCCAGGATTTTCAATAGCGTGCTCTTGCCGGCCCCGTTGCGCCCGATAAGGGCCAGCGTCTCGCCCTGGCGCATCTCGAACGATACGCCGCGCAGGGCCCAAAGATACTGGCCCGTGCGGCGCTGCCACCGGTCGCGCAGCTCGCCCAGCCGATACCGCTTTCCCAGCCCCTCGGTGCGAATGGCCACCCCGGCGGGCAGCCAAGCAGCGGCACCCTTGGCCGACCAGGCCTCGCCACCTGCGGGCCCGCCGTGCGGTGGGTCAACATGCGTATTTCTGACGGCCGCGCCGCTCATACCACGTCCACCACCATCCCTTCCATGCGGCGGAAGACCCACAGGCCGCCCCAGCCCAACAGCGCGGTTAGCGCCATGGCCGGCCCCAGCATGGCCCCTGGCGGATCCGCAGCCCCGAACAACGCGAATCGAAAGCCCTCGACCACTTGCGCCATGGGATTCAACGCATACAGTTGCCGCGCCCAACCCGGCAACACGTGCGCAATGCTCGAGGTGGTGTAGGCCACCGGCGTTGCGTACATGCCGATGCGGACAAGCACCCCCTCCACCTGGCCGAAATCGCGATATACCGCACCCAGGGCAGCCAGCCACAGCCCCAGGGCCAGCGATAGCCCTACGGCCCAGGCGGCATACAGCGGCAACCATGCCACCCGCCATGAAGGCACCACCCCATACAGGGCCATCATGCACCCCAGCACCACCAGCGTGACCGCGAAATCCACCAGCCCGGAAAGCACCGCCGACAGCGGCAGGATCAGCCGCGGAAAATAGACTTTGGTCATCAGGTGTTGGCCGTTGATCAGGCTGGCGCTGGCCCGAGTCAGCCCGTTGGCGAACAGCACCCAGGCGGCCATGCCGCAAAAGGTCGAAAGGGCATAAGGGACGCCGGGCACGCTGGGGGCCGCCCCTCGCATGAAGACGGCGAATACCGCCGCAAAGACTCCGGTGGTCAATAGGGGCTGCACCAGCACCCAAACAGGCCCCAGCAGGGTCTGCTTGTAGCGGACCTTAACATCCCGAAGCGTCAGCAGATACAGAAGCTCGCGGTGCCGCCACAGCTCGCGCAAGCCGATCGACACGAGTCCACGGGGGGGTTCGATGACGACCACCCCATCCCCGGCGGCGGGCCAGCCGTCCAAGAAATGTGTTGGCCCGCTCGGCGGTGCTAGGACGCCTTCGGTCGCAAGCGGGGAATCGATCCTGCCGTCCGTTGCTATCAAGGCTCCATCCTCGCGGGAATTCCCCCGACCGGAGCGATGCCCCGGCTACGGCAGGCTGGCCAACGACGCTGGCCGGCTCGGCCCGTAGCCGCTGGGTGCATGGCTTTGCGCTAGTGGAAGCCGAAGGGAATGCCTGCACGTGTGCCAAGCCGCACACAACGCGGCCTGAGCCACGGCCCCCAACGACCCCGCGCAAAGCCCGATAGGCATCGCCATCCAGATGCCAAGTCCGGGCCTAATGCCCGCCGACCATGATAAGACGTTCACACTGCCCGGTCCAGACCGTTTTCCTAATACTTTTGGGCATTACGTACCCGCCTAAATAGCTATCCTTCCCGCAGCCCAAGCGCCAGGCGCGATGCCCGAAGGCGCCAAGAGGCGACCGACCCAGCCCACTCGGCATAGACACTATGGAGGGAACAGCCCCCCCCAACTGATGTGCCAGGAATCGTTTCGAGGCCCGCCCCACGGGACAGCAGACCCACCAATGCGGCCAGAAAAGGACCGTCAAAGTGGCTGGCTGCGTACCGTAGGGTAAGCACAGCCTCCGTGAAAGGGGGGGTAATTTGCAAGGCAGGCCGCTAGTTCGCTGCCTCGCGCCCATTCCCAGGAAGCCAGCGGACCAGCACAATGAGCGTCACGTTGGATTGACGCGAGAAATCGTCTTGCTCCGAGTGGCTTGCCCATGCGCATCGTGTTGTGCTATCCGGTCGAACCTCGACACATCCAGCAGATCGCTTCTGTGGCGCCCCAGGCCGAGATCGTCGATGCCGGGCAAGAGCGGATTGCCGAGGAGCTTTTCCAGGCCGACGTGTTTTGCGGTCATGCCAAGGTGCCGGTGGATTGGGACGGCGTGGTTCGGCAGGGCCGGCTGCGGTGGATTCAGTCTTCGGCCGCGGGAATGGACCATTGTTTGGTGCCCTCGGTCATCGCGTCGGATATCGTGGTCACGAGCGCCTCGGGGGTCCTGGCGGACCAGGTGGCCGAGCACACCATCGCGCTGGTTTCGGCTTGGCTGCGGAGCCTGCCCGCCTTTTTCTGGGCACAGCAAAGGCGGGAGTTCCGCCGGTTGCCGACGCGGGACTTGCATCGGGCCACC
>JBBIQF010000496.1:0-4991 GCA_037442445.1 Planctomycetaceae bacterium | reverse complement strand
CCCTCCACCTTGGAGGGACGCGCTCCGTCGCGTCCGCCGCGCTCCGATACTCGCCCTACCCCGCACGCTTCTTCCCCTTGAGCATCCGGAAGGCCCCGGGCCGTGAACGGTTACAAGGGGCCTGGGCCGAGCGTAGCGCCCCTTGCTGCTTTGCCCTCGGCGCAGCATCGCGTTCGGATCGCCAAAAAGCTGTTTCAGCAATAGGCGATTCAGTCCAGGCGCTTGATCCGCAGGTTGCGGAAGTCGATGGGGTGGCCTTCGGCTTCGATGCCGATCGGCAGCGCGGCCGGCCGAAAATCGTCGATCTCCCAGGCAACCTTCCCATTGACGCGAAGCGCCAGGCGGGTGCCTTTGCAGGTGACTTCCCAGCTATTCCACTGGCCGGGCGGATGGTGGAGTTGCGGCACGCCGGGGGCCTTTTTGGAGCCGAAGAGCATCCCGGCACTGCCGTCGGCGATTTGGATTTGCCGGCCGCGGACGAACAGGCCGCTGTTGTATCCTTTGCGGCGGGGCCGCCACTCGAAGCGGAGCACGAAGTCCTGGAACTTGTCTTCGGTGAAGAGGTGGCTGGAACCGCCGGTGAGGACCAGCAAGCCGTCCTCGACCTTCCAGCTTTTGGGGGTATCGGGAGTGGTTTTCCAGCCGCCCAGCGAGTGGCCGTCGAACAGCGGGCGGAAGCCCTCCTCGGAGTCGGGCGGGGCGGCGCTGGCGGCCGCGGCGGCCCCCGTTTGGGCTTGGGCCGAGGCCCCCAGGGCTGCCAAACCGCGCTGGGCGGCTTGGTGGAAATGCCGTTCGGCCGGGTCGGTGCGGGTGCGGGCCAGATGTTCGTACACGGCGCGGGCGGGTTCGATCTTTCCGGCGGCGGCCAGGCGTTCGGCCAAGACGAAGCAGGCGTCGGTCAACGGGTTGCGGTGCCAGCCGCGGGCCGCTTCGGCCGCTTCGAGCATGGGTTTAACGGCCTCGGGGTCGGCCAAGCGGGCGAGGCCCCAGGCTGCGGCCGTGCGGACCTCGGGATCGGCGTCGGCCAGGGACTGGCGGAACACGTCGCGGGCCTCGGGCGGGGCCAAGGTAGCCAGTTTCTGGATCACGCCGATGCGAGCGGGGCCCTGGACCCGCGGCCAGGCCGCCAGCAATTGTTCGGTCGCTCCCTGCCCGATGGCCACCAGTGCCCGCGCCGCCGAATCGCAGAGGTCGGGGTCCACGAGCAATCGGCCCAGCGCCGCGGCCTGGCGGGGCGTGCCCGCCAGTTGGAGCTGCTCGACGAGATACGCCCGGACCGCTTTAGGGCGGCCGGTCTCCAGTTGCGCCGCCAGGGCGTCGGCGAACTCGGCACGGGCCTTTTCATGCCCCGGCTGGGTGACCCAGACCGCTAGGAGGTGCAGGGCAAAGTGCGCCTTCACGTCGTTGCCTTGGCCCGGTTCGGCCAACAGGTCGACCAGCCCAGACACACTTTGACGCAGGTTTTGGGCCAATTGCGGTGCCACCTGGCGGATGCGTTCGGCCTGGTCGTAGTCCAGGTGGGCGTACCGGCCGTCGGGGGCTGGATCGGGGATTTGTGCTAACAGCGGAGCCACAGAAAACGGAGTTGCCATACCGAGGGTTCCTTATGGGCTTGTGTGCGGGAGCAAAGGGTGTTGTGTGTGCCGGTCGGGAAAGTGGTATTGTGGGGCGGCCGGCTGCAAAACCGCTGGCCGGTTGGGCCATGGGCCCCAGCCAGCCGGCGCCCGAGGGGCTAGAGGTGCCAGGGCTGGCGCATGGGCTGGTTGACCAGCCGATTGGCCACGTCGTCGCCGATCACTTCTTCTTTGACGGGGTCGTAGCGGATTTTGCGCCCCAGCCGGATGGCGATGTTGGCCAGGTGGGCGATGGTGACGGCCCGGTGGGCGGCTTCGACGTGTCCGCCGGCTTCCTTGCGGGTCTTGACGGCCTCGACGAACGTAAGCAGGGGTTCGGGGTCGGGCATGGCGAGCACCTTCTTGCGGCTCTGCTCGTCCAGGTCGTCGAGCGAGACGTGGCGTGGCTGGGCCCGGTCGTAGCGGGGCCCCCACTTGGCCCCTTCAAGGACCAGGGTGAGGCCATCGGCATACTTCAGCTCGACCCACGCCCACAGGCCGCAGGCCTCGGGATGCTGGGGCGCCGCGCAGGCCTCGACCTCCACCGGGCTGGTGTAGTCCTTGGCGTAAATCCACTGGAAGGGGTCCATGTAATGCTGGGCGAAGTCGGCCAGCCCGCCCCCTTCGTAGTCCCAGTAAAAGCGGTGGCTCCAGCCGAAGCGGTGTGGGTGATACGGCCGCAGCGGCGAGGGGCCGCAGTACATGTCCCAGTCGAGCGATTCCGGTACCGGCTCGGGCTTCAGATCCACCCGGCCGCAGTACTCTTGGACCGGGAATCCGCCCCGGTGGATGTACACGGCGGGGCATTTCTTCAACAGCCCGCTCTGCATGATCTTGTGGATCAGCCGGCTGAGCTGGCTTTTTTGGGCGCCGAACCGGCCGCTGGTGCCGATCTGGAAGACGCGGCCGTAGCGTTTGACCGCGTTGACCACGGCCCGGCCTTCGGCGATGAAGCGGGTCATGGGTTTTTCGCAGAGGATGTCCTTGCCGGCCTGGGCGGCCCCGATGCACATCAGGGCGTGCCAGTGCGGGGGGGTGGCGATGCTGACCACGTCGATGTCCTTGCGTTCCACCAGGCGCCGCCAATCGGTGTACAGGGCGACGTGCTCGCCGAACCGTTTCTTGGCGGCAGCCAGGCGGGTCTTGTCGACGTCGCAGG
Source organism: Planctomycetaceae bacterium (assembly GCA_037442445.1). GTDB lineage: Bacteria > Planctomycetota > Planctomycetia > Pirellulales > Thermoguttaceae > JANLFZ01. The sequence goes on along the minus strand of JBBIQF010000496.1, from coordinate 2,219 downwards.
CGGCCAGCAGTTTGTACTGGCCGCCGGCGTGCCGGATGTACGTCTCCAGGTCTTCGCCCGCCTGGCCGCCGCAGCCGATGAGGCCAGCGGCCAGGGTCTCGCTGGGGGGCGACTGGCCGGCGCCCAACACATGCCGCGGTACGATGGCCAGGCCGGCGGCCAGGGCCGAACGCTTCAATACGGCCCGCCGTGTCCATCCGCCATGTGCATTTCGCATCGCCTCGACCTTTCTCGAACAAGGCCCACCCGGCGGCGCCTTTGCGCGGGTTTGGCGCAGCGACCACGGCGCCGCGGTGCCGGCCATTATAATCCCTCGCCCCCCAGCGCCCCATCGGCGCCCCCTTGGTCCGGACCACTCGGCCGGGTATTATTCCCAAAGTTCCTGGCAATGGTCGGGCGAAGGACCCAACGCAATGGCACGTCGGCGGATCGTGATTGTGGGAGGCGTGGCGGGCGGGGCCGCTTGTGCGGCTCGGCTGCGCCGCCTGGACGAAGATGCCGAAATCTACGTTTTCGAACGCAGCGGGCATGTCTCGTTCGCCAACTGCGGGCTCCCCTACTACCTGGGCGGCGTCATCGCCGAGCGATCCAAGCTGTTGGTGGCCACGCCCGAGCGGTTCCGCGACTGGTACAACGTCGAGGTGCGGGTCCGGCACGCCGTCGAACAGATCGACCGCCAGCGCAAGGCGGTCACGGTGCGCAATGTCGCCAACGGCTCCGGCCGGGAGGAGCGCTACGACGTGCTGGTGCTCTCGCCCGGGGCGCAACCCATTCGGCCCGCCTGGCCCGGGGTGGACCTTCCTGGGGTCTTCACCCTCCGCAATCTGGAAGATGCCGACCGGCTGATGGCGTGGCTGGCCGAGCGGAGGCCGGCCCGGGCGGTGGTCGTCGGCGCCGGGTACATCGGCTTGGAAATGACCGAAAACCTCGTCCGCCGCGGTATCGAGGTTACCGTGCTGGAAAAGGCCCCGCAGGCCCTTTTGCCCTGGGACCCGGAGATGGTCACGCCGGTGTACGATGTCCTCCGCCGGCAAGGCGTGGATTTGCGTTTGGGCGAAGGTGCCGCCGCCTTCGAACCCGGTCCCCTGGATCGCCTGACCATTGTCACCGAGCGTGGCCAGCGGATCACGGCGGGCGTGGTCGTGCTGGCCATCGGGGTTCGCCCCGAAGTGGAATTGGCGCGCCAGGCCGGGCTGGAAATCGGGGCTTGCGGCGGCATCCGCGTGGACGAGCAGATGCGGACGGGCGACCCAGCCATCTGGGCGGTGGGCGACGCCGTGGAGGTCCGCGACGTGGTGACGGGGCGGTGGACGCTGGTGCCGCTGGCCGGCCTGGCCGCCAGGCAGGCCCGCGTGGCCGCCGACGCGATCTGCGGCCGGCCCAGCCGCTTCCGCGGGGCCCAGGGGACCGCGATCGTCGGCCTGTTTGGCTTGGCCCTGGGCATCACCGGCGCCAGCGAGAAAACCCTGCGGGCCTGCGGCATCCCCTACGAAAAGAACTACACCCACTCGCTGGATCACGCGGGCTATTACCCGGGCGCCGAGATGATCGACCTGAAGCTGCTGTTCGCCCCCGACAGCGGGCGCATCTTGGGGGCCCAAGCCGTCGGCCGTTCCGGCGTCGCGCGGCGCATCGACATCCTTTCGCTGGCCATCCAAAAAGGGTGCACGGTGTACGACCTCGAAGAGGCCGAGTTTTGCTACGCCCCGCAGTTCGGCAGCGCTAAAGACCCGGTCAATATTGCCGGGTTCGCGGCGGGCAACGTGCTGCGGGGCGATGTGTCGCTGGTCCACTGGGAACAGTGGCAGGCCGCCCAAACTCAGGCCGCGCAGAACATCAGCGCCAATCCGCTGGTGGTCGATGTGCGTTCCGCCGGCGAAGCGTCTGCCGGTGCGGTGCCGGGGACGGTGAACATCCCTCTGGGCGAACTGCGTGCCCGGTTGGCCGAGTTGCCCCGCGACCGCGAAATCTGGGTCCATTGCGGCGTGGGGCAGCGATCGTATTACGCCAGCCGCATCCTGGCCCAGCGGGGTTTCCAGGTGCGGAACCTGTCCGGGGGCATGCGGTCGTATTTGAGCCTTCCGCCCGCTTCGCCCCCCGAAACGCCCGCCTCCCCAGCGCCCCACCAATGAACGGGGCTTTGGGGGCCGTTTGGACCGCTCTTGGCAACCGTTCACGGCCTGGGCCGTTACCGGGCAACACGCAATGCCTGGGCCACG
>JBBIQF010000495.1:0-4993 GCA_037442445.1 Planctomycetaceae bacterium | reverse complement strand
GGTCCGGCCGCTGTCGATGTGGATGCGCAGTTGCGGGGGCACGGCGGTGTAGGCGGCGACCTCGTTTCCCGGCACCACGGTTCCATCGTCGTAGAACGAGATTTCCACGTTGTTGTAGGCGGTGCCGGGCTGGCGGGCCTCGAAGATGATGTCATTGCCGGCCAATGGGGGGCGGAGCACGGCCCGGGCCCGCGCCCCGAGGATGTTGTCCAGCGGGGTGTTCAGTCGCAGAAGCGGGTCGAGATCAGCGCCCACCAGGGGGGCGGTCCCCACGCCGGTCTCGTTGCGGATGCCCAGTTCGGAGGCGGTGGTGCCGCCCCCCACCTCGCGGACCGACAGGTTTCCGCCGTCGAGCTGGAGGACCAGCCCCTGGCTGGTGACATCGACCGTCAACGTGCGGCCGGCGGGCGGGTTGGCATGGATCAGGCGTGCCAGGTCGCCGATGGTCTCGGCCTGGCTCACGTCGATGATCTTCGTGTCCGAGCCGTCGGAAATGGCGATGCTGCCCGGGCTGATGCCGCGCCCGCCGCGGAGGTCGGCCAGGCGGGTGTCCCAGGTGAGCACGGGGTCCAGATCCACGGTGCCCCGGACCGGCTCGGAGATGGCGCCGAAGACCTCGTTGCCGTTCAGGTTGGACTCGGCCAACAGGTCGAGATTCACGTAGCTGGGCACGTGGTCTTCGTTGCCGTCGTAGCGGACCAGGTTCATGCCTTCCATCGAGAATGGGGCGCTTTCGGTCTTCGAGCCGCCGAAGAGATACCGGCCGCGGAAGTTCTGGTTGCCCATGTCGATGAGCTGGCGGAGCGCTTGTTCGATCTGGCGGGCCACGGCCTGGCGCTGGGTGTCGCTGGAGGTGGTGCCCATGACGCCCAGAGCGGCGGCCCGCACCTCGGCCACCAGGTCGGAGACCTGCCCCAGCACGCTATCCGTGGCGCTGAGATACGACTGGGTGGTGGCCAGGTTGGTGCGGACCTGCTGTTTGCGCTCCAGAAGGCGCTGGAAGCCCATCACCCGCTGGGCAGCGACCGGCTCTTCGCTGGGGGTCTGGAAGCGCTGGCCGGTGCTCAACTGCGTCTGGAGGCGGAAGATGCCGGCCTGGTCCTGCTGGATTTGCTCCAGCAAGCGCAGGCGCACGAACAAGTCGCTGACGCGGGTGTTGGGGATGCCGACGATGGCCATTACAGGTTCACCAACAGCTCGAACATCTCCTGGAGGATGGCGATGAAGCGGGCCGAGGCCTGGAAGGAGCGCTGGTACTGGATCATCCGCACCGCTTCTTCGTCCAGATTGACGCCGCTTATGGCCAGCTTCTGGCCGCGCAGGGTCTGCTCGAACACGCGGGCGGCCTCGGCCGCCGCCTTGGTCACCGTGGCCCCCTGGCTGGTCTCATTGACCAGCCGGTCGTGAAGCACCGCCAGCGAGGCCCCATTCTGCGAGGTCAGCGGTTCCTCGTAGAAGGCGGCCAGGCGGACGGCGTTCTGGGTATCGGCCCCGATGCCCCCTTGGCTGGCCGCGAACTTGCCGGGGTCGCTTCGCAGTGTCTGGCTGACCCCCAGGCCGGCGGCCGTCGAGCCGCTGAAAAAGGTGTTCAAGCCGATGGCGGCCAGCAAGCCGCTGGTATCGCTGGCGAAGGCGAACTCCTCTTCCGGCGAGTCGGTCCAGATGCGCAGGTTTCCCTCGGGCGTCACCTGGGCCGAAAGGCCATCCACCGCGTCCAGTGTGGCGGCCACATCGGCCAGCGTGGTCTCGGGCGCCTGGCCCGTAAGATTCACGAACACATCGGTGGTCTTCAGCCGGACGCGCTGGCCATCGATCAGCCGGTAGGTGAGCACCTGGAACGAGCCGGTCTGGGGCGTGAAAGGCAACCCCGCTTCGTCCAGCGGCACGCTGGCGCTGGTGACCGCGAACTCGCTGGTGGCCTCGCGGAAGCCGCTCAGCCCCTGGCCCCCGGAGTACACTTTGTTGAACTCGAAGGCCAGGGTGCGGGCAAAGGTATCCAGCCGCTCGAGAAAGCCGCCCAGGATGCTGTCGCGGGCAGCGGTCAATCCGTACAGCTCCCCCGCCGTGGGATTCAGGGGCGAATCGGTATCGACCAGCCGGATTTCGGTCGTGGGCAGCCCGCCTTGGCTGGTGGTGACCGCCTTGACCTGCCGCGCTTGCCCCTCGCTGACCAGGTAATCGCCGCCGCGATAGACGGTCACCATCCCGCTGGGCTGCTCCTCGACGCGGATATCGATAGTTCGGCCAGTCGCTCCAGGGCTTCCTGGCGCTGGTCGCGCAACCCCACGGCATCGCTTGTGGAGACGTCGCCCCCTTCCGTCTCCGCGATGCGGATGTTCAGTCGCTGGATGCGGCCGACCAGCTCGTTGATTTCGTCGGCGATGGCGCTGATGCGATCGTCGGCATGCGTGCGCACTTCCGCCACCCGGCTGTACAGGCTGGCGATCTGCTGGGCCAGGGTGGCGCCGCTGAGCACGGCCAGGTTGCGCACCGAGAGATTCTCGGGCTGGTTGAGGACCTCGGAGATGGCGTTGAAGAAGCTGGTCAGTGCGGTGCTGAGGTCCGTGTCGCTCAGCTCGCCCATGATCTGTTCGAGCTGGATGTAGGCGTCTTCTTGGGCCTCGGCGCTGGATTTCTCGCTGACCGAGCCGCGGAGCCGGCCTTCCAGGAACTGGTCGATCTTCTGGACGACGGCTTCCACGCGCACGCCCAACCCCAACAGCAGATTGCCCAGGCGCTGGGTGGGCGCGGGGGTCAGCACGGTCTCTTCGCGGATATAGCCGGGGGTGTTGGCGTTGGCGATATTCTGGCCGACCACCTGCATGGCGATCTGGTTGGCCTGCAAGGTGTTTGCGGCCAGACGGATGGCGCCGAAGAGGGACATAGCCCAGGTTTCCCGGTTTTCCTGCTCGGCCGCCTTTGGCTAGACCGCCCGGTCGACCAAAGCACCGCCTACCCGAAGAGAGTCCTCCTTTCTGTATGTCGGCTGGAGCCGGCCGCCGGTCGCGATAATCTCTAGCAATTGCGAAAGATGAAGCAGGGTCCGCTGGACGAGGACCCAATGGACCAACCCCTCGTGGGCCAAGAGGCGTGCTTGCAAGGCCGCTTGGCGCAAGGGCTGCCGGAGGGGGCCGGCCTGCTCCCCCGGCAACGCCGCGGCCACGGCCCGGAGACTGTCGGAGGGCAATCCCTCGCGGGCGGCATCCTCCAGGAGGGCCTTGCGCTGGGCAAGACACTGCCGGAGTTCGTCCACCAGGTCGGCCTCGGCCTGGGCCAGTTCACCCAGCCCGCCCAGGTCGCCGCGGGTCAGCATCTGGCGCTTGCGGCCCAGCACATCGAGGGTCCGCTGCTGGACATCCGTCAAGCGCGCCAAAAAGCCCGCCAGTTCGGTTTCCCAATCCTTGGCCATCGAATGCGTTTCCTGAGCGGCCTTTTCCGAATGAGCATTGGTGGCGGGGGGTGGCCTGCGCGGCCGGTGGCCCATCCGCACGCACCGGAGGCCTGGCCGTGACACGCCCGTGTCGCGCCGGCCGGGCCGCGCCGCAACGGCCGTTGTCCCTCCGCTTTTCCCGTCGTGCCCCGGTTATCTGCGTTGCAACGTGAACAATTCGAACATCGGGTCGGCAAGCGCCGGGGCGCTGGTGCGGCTGATTTTTTCGGCCAGCACCTGATCGAGCTGCTGCTGGAAGACCTCTTCGGCCCGGCCGCCGTGGAAATACGCCGGTTTTCCCACGGTGGGGCGCATGGAGTGGACGATCTGGCCGAACAGGGTCTCGCCCACGGCCTGGTTGAAGACCTCGCGGAGCCGGTGCTGGTCGGTTGGGTGGCTGGCGGCGGTGTCCGCGGGGAAAGGGGCCGCCGTGCCCCAAATGCCTTGGCCCGCCAGGGCCCCGATCGCTGCAATCGACATGGCCTGCGCCTTTGCTAAGGGTTTGCTACTCGATGATCAACTGCGCGTGCAGCTTGCCGTTGCGCTCCAGTCCCTTGATGATCTCGATCACGTCTTCGGTGGGGACGTGCAGGGCGTTGAGCGATTCGACGAGGGACTTGAGTTTGGCGGTTTGGACCTGGCCGGGATCGACGGCCACGAAGCGGCCGCCCGGCGCGGCCACGGCCCCCGTCTCGACCACGATGTTCTTGTGCGACACCACAGCCGCCCCGATTTCCACCTCGTCGCCGATGACGATGCTGCCGGCCCGCTCGTTGATGACCACGCGGGCCCCCACCTGCGGTTCGGGGATTTCCAGCCCCAGCACCTGCGAGACGAAGTCCACCGGATCGTTATCGGCCAGATACTGCTGGGGGATCTGCACCTCGATGTTGTTCTGGTTGATCGCCCGGGCCAGCGGCTGGTGGCTCGACTGGTAGCGGAGTTTGCCGCTGTTGATCAGGTCGGCCACGTCCTGGGCCACCTGGAAATCGGCATAATTCTTGTCCAAGACCAGGGTGATCTTGCCGTCCTTGACAAAGGGGTTAAAGAAATCCTCTTCCAGCCGGCAGCCGTTGCGCACGCGCCCGCTGGTGGGCGTGGCGGGGTTATCGAGGGTGATCCAGCCTTCGGCGGTGGCATACACCCGGGGGTTGTGCGGATCGGGGCCCAACAAGAGCGTGGTGAACAGCCGGCCGCCCGCCAGGCTTTTGGCCGACCCGATCGAGCTGACCTGGCAATCCAAGCGGTCGCCTTGGCGGGCACCGGCCGCGGGGACCGTGGCGGTTACGATCACCAGGGCGACGTTCTTGGCATCTTTGAGTTCGGCCACGCCGTTCTTGCCCAGCGGGCTGCCCATGAACTGCATGGCCTGGGCCAGGCTGCGGAGCGTGGGCAGCGACGAAGCGCCGTCGCCGGTCCCCTTGAGCCCGACCACCATGCCCAGCACCTGTAGGGTATTCTCCTCCTGGCCTTTGACGCGGCAGATGGTCTTCAGCGTGGTGCGGGCCGCCAGGGGCGAGGCGGCCATCGCCCAGGCCGCCAGGGTCGCCAGCCATACCGCCT
>JBBIQF010000494.1:0-4993 GCA_037442445.1 Planctomycetaceae bacterium | reverse complement strand
TTTCCAGCATAATCCACGCCAGACGCGAGTGACTGGTCCAACCATTATGTCTACGCCGCACCGGGGGCTGACGCCCCCGGCTCGTTTTGCTCGTTCCCGCCGCTGGTGTCCACCGCAAGACAAGCCCGATCGCTGGCGCGGCGCCACCCGCCGCTGCTGCTGCATGAGTGTGGCACAAACGAGGTCCGTCCTCTTTTTCCGCCGGAGGTGATTGACACGCCAACAGACGCCGTTGAACATGAGGGACGCAGCCTTGCAACCTGGCGGGAGCGACATCCCTGTGAACCATCACGAGAAGGATGAGGCGATGATAAGAGTTGTTCGCATCGTTTTCCCGGTCTTGGTTGGGCTGGGGTACGCCGGCATGGTGCTGGGGTCCCCGCCCGATGACGCCCAGCGGAGGAGCATGACGGCGACCATCCCCGTGCTGCACCTCGACCACAGGGCCGCCCAAGAGGCGTTTCGGATTGCCATGGGCGACTTGCTGGGCAATGTGGTACTGTTCAAGGATGGGCTCTTGGAGCGTCCGCTGCCGGTGATCCTCGCCGGCCTGCATTACGACACGCCTTGGACCCGGGACGCTGCCGTCAACGTTTGGAATGGCGCATCCCTCGTGATGCCGGAAGTCGCCCGGAACACTCTTCTGTCCGTGTTGACCCGTGTTGATGGCACGGTGCGAATCGGCGGGCAGTATTGGGACTGCATCGTCTGGGCGACGGGGGCGTGGAACCACTACTTGTACACAGGCGACAAGGAGTTCCTGAGACTGGCCTTGGAGGCGACGAGGAACTCGCTGGCCTACTTTGAAGAGACCGAGTTCGATACCGAAGACAATCTGTTCCGTGGCCCCGGCTGGAGCGACGGCGTGGCAGCGTACCCGGATGCATACGGCAATGCCGGCGGCTCGAGCAGCATCCTCGACTGGCCCAAGTACAACCCGGATAAGGTGTCCAAGCCGGGATACGGCATTCCCATGAAGGCCCTTTCCACCAACTGCCTCTACTACAACGCCTACTTGGCCGCAGAGAAGATGGCAAAAGAGTTGAAGCTTCCGGCCGATCCCCAATGGGCGATAAAGGCAGAGCGCCTCAAGAAGGCGATTAACGCCCGGTTTTGGGACGATTCTAGGGGCTGCTACCGTTTCCTGTGCGGCCCGTTCGGCAACTGCGACCACCAAGAGGGTCTTGGCTCGTCCTACGCCCTGCTGTTCGGCATTGCCGACTCCAAGCAGGCCGAATCGGTTTTCGCCCATCAGCACATCACCCCGGCCGGACTGCCCTGCGGATGGCCGAAGCTGCCCCGATACGAGCGGCCGGATGGGATGTCGTTTGGGCGACACATGGGAACGGTTTGGCCGCAGATCCAAGGATTCTGGGCGGAAGCGGCCGCTCGGGCACGCCGGCCGGAGGCTTTTTCCCACGAGTTCTTCAACCTCGCCGCCCATGCCGTGCGAGACAAGCATTTCGCCGAAATCTATCACCCCATCACCGGGGCAGTCTACGGGGGCCTCCAGGAGAGCCAGGGGCAAGGCATCGTTCTTTGGCAGGCGACATCCAGACAAACTTGGGCCGCGACAGCCTATCTCCGTATGGTGCTGCTAGGGCTTGTGGGAATGCGTTTCGATACGGACGGGATTCGCTTCGAGCCTTGTGTGCCGAAAGGGATCTCCCGCGTAGACCTGCGCAACCTGCGCTACCGCAACATGATGATCGAGGTCACGCTCCGAGGCACCGGAACCACCGTCAAGGAATGCCTTATCAACGGTAAGCCGGTCGAGCGCCATTGGCTTTCGGCGCAAGTTGTGGGACCGCAGAAGGTGTCGATCGTTCTGAGCCGCAACGCTATCGCAACCGGGACGTAGCTCGTTTTTTCTGAGGTGTTTCGCACGGCCGGCGGGCGTGGGCGGCGGCGGGGTACCGATGGAGGCGCTCGCGCTAGCCCAAGAGGCCCACCAGATCGCATGCGGTGGGGCACGCGATGCAGGCGGCTTGCCGGCAGGGGATTGTGGGGCGACCTCGAGCTGCCCGCGTAAGCCGGCGGTGTCCAACGAGCCCCGGGCGTGAGCCCGGGGTGGGGGAGGAGCAAAATTGGAATGCTGGCCGCACCGGGGGCTGACGCCCCCGGCTCTGTGGGGCCACCGGGGGCTGACGCCCCCGGCTCGTGGCTGGTGGCTGCCGTCCGAGGCCGGCGTCAGGGCTGGCGGGCCTGGTAGCGATCCAGGAGTTGGCGGATCTGGGCGGCGGCAGCCGGGTTTTGCGATTCGGCGAGCTTCAGGGCGGCGCGGGCCGCGGCGATGGCTTCGGGCCAGTGGCCCAGTTGGGCCTCTGCGGCGGCCAGGCTGCGGAGCGAGGCGAAATCCGCGTTGCCGGTGTGGGCGCAGGCCGCCTGGGCCAGGCGGAGCGCCTCGGCCGGGTCGCGGAGCCCTGCATCGGGGCATGTGGCCAATAGCCATGCCAGTCCGGCCAGGGCTGCTGGATCGTTGGGGTCGGCTTTGCGGGCATTGCGGAACTCGGCCAAGGCGGCGGCGAACCGGCCTTGCCGGGCCAGGGCTTCGGCCAGCCCAACGCGGGCGCCCGGGCAGCGGGGGTCGAGTTCCAGGGCCTTCTGGTACTGGTGGATGGCCTCTTCCAGCCGACCGCGTTCCAGGAGGGCATTGCCCAGGTTCAACCGGCTGGGGGCATCCTGGGGGGCGAGTTTTACGGCGGCTCGGAAATGCTCGGTGGCCTCTTCGAGCATTCCTTGTTCGGCCAGGGCCCGGCCCAGGTTGGTCCGGGCCGTGAGGTGCTTGGGGTTCAGTTCCACGGCTTTGCGGAAGTGGGCGATGGCTTCGCTGCGCCGGCCTTGTTTTTGGCGTACCAGTCCCAAGTTGGCGTGGGCGAACCAGCAGTCGGGGTCCAGGGCCAAGGCTTTTTCGAGGCGGCCGATGGCTTCCTCCAGCTTGCCTTTCTCGATGAGGATGACCGCGATGCTCACATGCCCTTCGAGGTAATCGGGCTGTTTGCGGATCGCCTCCTGGAACTGGGCCAAGGCCTCGTCCAGCCGCCCCTTTTCGAACAGCTCGATCCCTTTCATGCCGTCGCGGAGATACTGGGCGGCCGGCACGCGGATGCTGGCGAACTGGTCGTAGGGCACGTTGACGAATTCGGGCAGGTTGACCGCCCGGTTGGCCGCCGTGGCGTTGGGAATGAGCACGGGAGGCGAATCGTTGCCCGCTTCGTCGAGGTGCGTGAGGAACATCTGGGTATAGGGGGTGTTGGCCTTGGACGAGAAGACCATCCACCGGCCATTGGGCGAAAAGCTATGCCACGAGTTCATCCGCGGGGTGTTGCAGCGCATCCGCCGGGCGGTGCCCCCCTGGGCGGGAATGATCCACAGCTCGCTATCGGGGCGGAGGAGTTGCCCGTTGCGGCAGCGGACGAAGACGATCCACTTGCCGTCGGGCGAGACTTTGGGGAAGGTGTTGCTGGTGCCGTTGGCCGAGGCGCCGGCCACAGGCTGGGGCTGGCCGCCGCGGCCCTCGTTGAAGGGTATTCGGTACAGGTCGTACTGGATCTGCACCTCTGCCGGGTCGTTGGGGTACTGCGCCGGCTTATAGCCGGGCGGATACGGGTCTTTGGCCGGCGCCCGGGCGAAGATGATCTCCTTGCCGTCGGGGGTCCAAGCCGGGTCGCAGTGGACGTACTGAGGGTCGTCGGCGCCGGGCAGTGGCCGGATGGTCCCGGCGGCCCGGTCGTAGTACCCTAAGATGCCGCGTGTGGGGTAGAACACCTGGAGGAACCGGTAATCGGTGAAGTTTTGCACGTAGACGCTCTCGTTGAGCGTGGTGACCACGAACCGGCCGTCGGGCGAGATGCTGGAGAGAAAACCGATGGTCTTCTTCCCGGGCGGTTTTCCGGCGAACGCGTTCCAGGTGATGACGTGCTGCTGTTCGATGAAAGTTTCGCGGGCCACCGGGGTGATGGCATAGGTTCCCTTGTCGCCTGCCGGGCCATCGAGGTCCATGGCCAGGGTGCGGCCATCGGCGGTGAAGGAGTGGCAATTGGCGCAGGTCAACAGGTCGGTCAGCAGCAGGCGGCTTTCGGGGCGAGCGATGTCGCGTAGGCGCCAGGCGATGAGGGGGAGGAAGGCTTCGCTCAGCGGTTTGATGACGCCTTCTTCGGTGGCCGAGGGAGCCAAGGGCACGTCGCGGTAAAAGATGGGGGCCCCCACCGGGTCGCGCGAGGTGATGAGGGTAATCTGCCCGCGGGACAGCGGTTGCCCGGGCTGGCCACTGTTGAAGCCCACCAGCGTCAGGGTGGCCGGCTTTTCGACCGAGCGCAGTTTGACCGCGGCCCAGACGCCGGCATCGACTTCCCACGCCTTGGCCGAGGCTTGATAGGGCGTGCCGCGGTAGATTTCGTTGGTCTTGGTCACGCATCGGGGGTCGATGGGACCGGCAGGCGGCGGCAGGCCGGGTAAGAGCACATCGATGGTCTCGCGAGAGCCGGTAAAGGCGAACCGCAACAGCCAGGTATCGGCCTGGGGGTGGGCATCGTGCCACAAGACGGTTGGCGGTACGATTTCCGGGGGAAAGATGGACTGGTCCAACGGGTAGTCGATGACCAGCGGGGCCAGCGCCCCCGTGGAGGCGGCCGGGGGACTCGGTGGGTTGGCTGGGGCGGCCTTTTGGGGATGATCCAGGCGTTCCAACGCGGCGGCCAGGGTGGCGATCGTCTGGCGGAGCGTGGGCGGGGCGGTCGAGGCGATCTCCGGAATGGGCGTCGCAATGGCCGCGGCTTGCTCTCCCAAGAGCGGATGGCCGGGCCGGGGTGGCGGTGGTGTCTCACTCGGCGCAGCGAGCTGGAGCCGGTCCCTTTGGGGCGAGGAAGCGCCGGCATCGGGCGGGACAGGTGCCGGGAGCGACCCGGGGCGTGGTCCAATGGCCGGGCCCGCTGCGGGACGAGCCGGCCCTCGCCACATCACAACCGCCACGAGGATGGCGGCAAGCGAGACC
>JBBIQF010000493.1:958-5002 GCA_037442445.1 Planctomycetaceae bacterium | reverse complement strand
AATCTGAAATCTGAAATCTCAAATCCCAAGGCCCAAATCTCCAATCTCAAATCTCAAATCCCAAATCTCAAATCCCAAATCCCAAATCCCAAGGCCCGATGTGTCAGTCGCTCCTCGCTCTTCCCGCTACGCCGAGGCGTGCGAGGTATTCGGCCTGGCGGCGGAGCATGAGCGAGCGCTTCCGGGGCGTGCGGTCGTCATAACCCACCAGATGCAACGCTCCGTGGACGACGTACAGCAACAATTCATTCTCGGCGCTCCAGCCGTAGTGCGGGGCCTGCCGGCGTGCGGTCTCGGCCCCCACGACGATCTCGCCCTCGAGCATCCCTTGGTCCTGTTCCAGCACGAAGCTCAGCACGTCCGTCGGTGTATCCTCCCCCAGAAAGCGGCGATGGAGTTGGCGCATGGTGGCATCGTCGACCACGGCCAGGCTGACGATGGCATCCACAATCCCCGCATCGCGGAGCACCAGGCGCACGGCGCGGCGGAACTGCCGGCGGTCGACCGGCACAACCTGTTGCAGATTCGCCACATCGATGTGGATCACGCGGTCTTCGGCTCGGGGTACTTGATGCGGGCGTGGAAGCGGGCGATGAGCGACTTGATCAACGAATCCTCGATGGTCCGCAGCTCGCGGAGCGTCAGGCCGGTCTCATCGAACTGGCCATCGTCTAGCTTCTGTTCGGCGATCTCGCGGACCAGGCTCTCGATCCGCGAGGGGGCGGGATCGATCAGGGTGCGGCTGGCGCTTTCCACGGCATCGGCCAGCATGAGCACGCTGGCTTCTTTGGTCTGCGGCTTGGGCCCGGGGTAGCGGTAGAGGTTCTCATCCACCTCGCCGCCGTTGGGGTCGTTCTGCGATTGTTCGGCAGCCCGGCCGTAAAAGTACTCCACCCGCGTGGTGCCGTGGTGCTGCTCGATGAAGTCGATGATGGGCTGGGGCAGGCCGTGGCTGCGGGCCAGGTCGGCGCCGTCCTTAATATGCGCGATGATCACCCGCGTGCTCATCGCCGGCATCAGCGACTCGTGCCGGTTGGCGTCCGGAGTCTGGTTCTCCACGAAATAGGCCGGCTTGAGCATCTTGCCGATGTCGTGGTAATAGGCCCCCACGCGGCACAATAGGCCCCGGGCGCCGATGGCATCGGCGGCGGCCTCGGCCATCGAGCCCACCGTGATCGAATGGTTGTATGTGCTCGGCGCCCGGCGCACCAGTTCCTGGAGCAGCGGGTGGGAAAAATCGGCCAGCTCCAGCAGGCTAAGGTCGGTCAGCACACCAAACCACCGCTCCACGAAGGGGAGCAGGCCGTGCATCAAAAACCCCGCAGCCACCGCCCACAAGCCGTGGCATCCGGCCGTAACCAAAAAGGCACGATTGACCGGCTGCCCCTCCAGAATCGCCAGGGCGACGGTCAAGAGCATGGCGACCAGCCCGCCGGCCAATCCCACATAGATCAGTTTGCTCCGCGTGCGGATGCTCCCGAGCTGCAAGATCACCACGATGGCCGTGCCCATGAACAGCAAGAATCCCCCCAGCCCCTGGCCGACCGCCACGGACAAGAGGAGGGCGGCCACCGAGGCCAGCACCAGGGCCGACTCCTGGCCATAAGCGATGGCGATCACCTGGCCGAACACCAACAGCGGAACCAGTTCCGCGCGCCAGGCATCTTTGGCGGCCCAGCTTCCCAGCACCACGGTTACGACGATCATGCCGAGCACGGCCCCGAGGCGCCGCAGGTTGCGTACCATCGAGGCATCGCGCCGGCCGAAATACACCGCCGCCAGCACGAACAGCGCGAGGGTCAAACCGACCACGGCCGCGGCCCGCCCCACCCGGTCGCCCATCGGGCGATGCGCCATGGCCGCGCGATGTTCCAGGCGCAAGAGTTCCAGGTCGTCTTCGGCCAGAGGGTGCCCGGCCATGACCAGCGGCTGCCCCGGCGTATAGTTGACCACCACGCTGTCAACCGCGGCGGCCGCGGCCTCGATCGCCTTCTGCGTCTCATGCTCGTCCAGCTTCAGCAGCGGCGTGACCGCCAGCCGGTGCCGAATCCAGGCGAAAATGGGGTCCGCCAGGTCCCGGTTCTTCAGCTCGCGGCACAGGGCCTGATGGAGCGGGGAATCGGGCACGACGAGCACGTCGGCCACCCGCACCTCGCGGGGGGCGTCCCGTCGTCCCGCCGGATACACCACGATCACCGCCCGATTGCCTTGCCGCGGGCGCTCCAACAGCAACCCCGTCTCGCGGAAGGGCGACAGCGCCGACTCGACCCCGCGCCGGATTTCCTCAGGGCGCCAGTACTCGCCCAAGGCCACCCGGAACCGCTGGAACTGAAGCAGCGACTCTTCTTCCGAAAGGCTCGATTTGCCTTCGCTGGGCTGGAAGTTGTTCCAAATTTTGTGGAGGCCCAGGTCGCCGTAGCCTTCGGCGGCCATCACTTCATCGACCGCCGCCACGAACAGCGAGGGGATGCGGTCCAGCGGTTGGGGATCGAGGACATACACGGCCGAGGCCTGCCGGCGCGCCCGGTCGCGCGCCGTCTCGGTGGACGGCCGATCGATCGCCTCGAACGCCACGCGCGCCGCCACGCTCTGCGGCAGCACCTCGCCCAGCCGGTAGCTGAACGGCGGGTCCCAGGCGCACGTGGCCAGGCACAGCGCCACGGCGGCAGCTAGGCCCCATGCCAGGCGGACCCAGACCTCGCGGCGGGTCAGGCCTGCCCAGCCACGCCGGCCCCGCGCGCCCACTCCCAGCGCTGCCACCCGCTCCCACCGTGTCCTCCGTTGCCCTGGGCTGGCCATAGTCGCCACGCACCTAATGCGGCCGCCGCCGGGCAGGCTGCTCGTCGTAGGCCTTGACGATCTCCTGGACCAGCGGATGGCGGACGATATCGGCCTCGGTCAACCGGACGACGGCGATCCCCTCGATATGCGCCAGCCGCTCCAGCGCGTCCGTCAGGCCGCTCCGCTGGTGCCGGGGAAGGTCCACCTGCGTCGTGTCGCCCGAGACCACGATCTTCGAATTGCTTCCCATGCGGGTCAGAAACATCTTCATCTGCGCCACCGAGGCGTTCTGCGCTTCGTCGAGGATCATGAACGCATCGTTGAGCGTCCGCCCCCGCATGTACGCCAGCGGAATCACCTCGATCACGTCTTGCTCGGTATTCCGCTTGATGGTGTCGTGATCCATCATCTCGTGCAGGGCATCCATCAGCGGGCGCAGATACGGATTGATCTTCGCCTGCAAGTCGCCGGGCAAAAAGCCGAGGCTTTCGCCGGCCTCGACCGCCGGCCGGGCCAGCACGATCTTCCGCACCCGTTCGGCACGCAGGGCCGCCACCGCCGCCGCCACCGCCAGGTACGTCTTGCCCGTGCCCGCCGGCCCATCGCAAAACACGATGTCGTGGTCGCGAATGGCTTGCACATAACGGGCCTGGCCCGAGGTCCTCGGCCGAATCTGCCGCGCGTTGTACACCTTCAGCGGCGGCAAGTCGGCGTGCGGCTGGCCATTGCGCACATCCGCCAGCAGGCGCGACACGTCGTCGGGACCCAACTCCCCAAAACGCTCCGCCTGCCACCGAAGCCGCTCCAACACCTCCGTGGCCCCGGCGACGGCGCCGTCCTCGCCCTCGACGTGGATCCGGCCGTCATGCACCGACACCCGGACCCCAAACGCCTCGCGGATCTTCCGCAAATGCTGATCCCGCGCACCAAGCATGGTCAGCAACGTCTTCGAGCTGACCACCGCGATGTACTTCTCACTCATCCAGAACGGCGCCGGAATTCGGCCGGCGCGGGACGGTTACGTTGCGTTGGTACACCATGCATTCTATCGGCAGGGCTGGCCCTACCCAGATGCTACGCATCGGCAAGACTGGCGATATACGTATGGCAGTGAGGACAGATATGCAAGAGGGCCGGAATCTGCCGCCCGCACTGATCGCAGCTCTTCATCGGCTCGCGAAGCGGCGGCGCCCCCCCCCCCCGCTGCCCGCCCCCCCGGCCCGCCGCCCCCCCCGCCCGCGCGGCGCGAACGGTAAGGGGACC
>JBBIQF010000493.1:0-948 GCA_037442445.1 Planctomycetaceae bacterium | reverse complement strand
GCCCTTCTCCCGTATCGATCAGGTCCACAATCGCGTCTTCCGACAGCGTTTGCGGCCCGGCTCGCGGCACCCGCACCTTTGCCTTGCACTTGGGGCATACCCCCATGCGCCCAGCGAAATTGTCCGGAACCTTTAGTGCGTGGCCATTGGGGCACGTCACGCGAATCGCCATGCGGTGGGCCCTCGTCGCCCCCCGGAAATGCTTCCACGCGGCGGCTGACCTCAGCCGCCTGACCGGTGCCTCATATAGCCATCATACCTACTTGGCGGCTGGCGTGGTAGCACAGTCGCCATCTTTCCACCCATTGTAAGTACCCAATTAGGACCGTATAGCACCACCTGCATTTGTCGAAAATGTGCCAAAAACCTGTGCGGTATGCACTTATTGGTGGTGCGATATAGACATCTAGTGGCATATAATGCGCTCCATTGAAGTGCCCCCCTGGGGCCGCACCCCCGCGAATGGCCTCGCTAAACCTTCAATCCGTTTCCGCGGGTTGTTGAGGCACCATGTCCAGCCATCCGGCTCAAACCACGGCGCCAGCCGCGGGTTCTGATCCAGCACCACGTGCCGGCCGTATTTGACCCGCGAAGCCGAGGCGTGCCCCCAGCAATTGAACATCGCAATCACCTCCAGCCCCAGGCTCCGCGCCAGGGGGACCAGTCGGCCGGCCTGCGACTTGGTCCACGCCTGCGGCCACGACAGCTCCTTCCGCGTTTCCAGGCGGAGCATTCCCCAAAACTCCAGAACGACATGGCTGAACTTGTACAGCGCTGCCAGCCGGATGGCTTTCTCCAGCGCCAGAGGCGTCGTCTCGAAGAACACGCACAGATGCAGGCCGCGCCATCCGATCGCCGGCCAATCCTGGATCCTCACCTCGGGCAACACGAACGCGGGCGCATGCCGATTTTGTAGGAGGAATTGGTCTGGAAAAATGCCTTCGAATC
>JBBIQF010000492.1:0-5020 GCA_037442445.1 Planctomycetaceae bacterium | reverse complement strand
TCTCAAATCTCAAATCTGAAATCTCAAATCTCATTCCCCTGGCCGAATCGTGCTCCCGGCAAATACGCGCCTGGGCCGACAGCCTCCAGAACAGCGACATCCAAGGCCAGCGCCGGCTCACCCACCAGACGCGCCGGCAGTACGAGGACGGCAGGCGGGCGGCTGCGTTCGAGCGCGACCTGCGAGAGCGCTTTCGCCAAGCACACCCCGAGTTGTTTCCCGATTCGCCGGAGGACACATGAAGGCCCGCGCCCTCTCCTGAAATCTCAAATCTGAAATCTCAAATTTCAAATCTCAAATCTGAAATCTCAAATCTGAAATCCCCGTGCCCGCCATCCGAGTCCCTTGACCATCACGCCGCCCACCGGGCTTTCTTCCACACGGGCGGGAGTGGTTCTGGCGCGTGAAGGTCGCCGAGTTCAACCCACAACCGCGGCCGGGCGGCCGCGGGTTGCCTCAAGGGAATCGCGTCAAGCCCGGTTTGGGCAGCGGGTAGTTGCCCGTGGCGTCGGGTTTGACTGGCGGCTCCATGGTTAGCGTGACTTGTTCCACCTTGGGCTCGAACTCCCAATCGGCCTACAGCATTTCTTTCCAGGTGACCGGCTTGCCCGTGTAGCAGGCAATCTGGCCCATGACCGCCATCAAGGTGCTATCGATCATGGTATCGCCATCGTTGATGGGGGCGCCGCGGCGGATGGAGCCGATCAGCCGTTCCTGTTCGGCCAGGTTCGGGTCGTTGCGCGGGCCCTTGTATTGCCAGGGGGTCTGGCCGTCGATCCGGCAGAGGTTCCAGTTGCAGGTCCCCTTGGTGCCCATGATGATGTCGTTCCAACTGGCGTAGCAGGCGGCCCGCGTCTGGCACAAGGCGTATAGGCGCACGCCGCTGGCGAACTCGTAGACCACCGTGTGATGGTCGAACATGTCGCCGTATACCTCGCCGAAGGAGGTGCTCCGGCCGCCCAGCCCGAAGCACCAGGTGGGGTTTTCCTCGCGGAGCACCCAGCGCATGCGGTCCAGGTTGTGGACCAACGACTGGGTGACGTCATCGCCCGACAGCCAGCGGAAG
Source organism: Planctomycetaceae bacterium (assembly GCA_037442445.1). GTDB lineage: Bacteria > Planctomycetota > Planctomycetia > Pirellulales > Thermoguttaceae > JANLFZ01. The sequence continues at coordinate 3,954 of JBBIQF010000492.1, read as the reverse complement.
TGGTACCAGTTGGAGAACTGGTATTCCACCTCGTTGAGCTTGGGATCGCGCGACACGGTGCCATAGGGCGCGCGGAGGAACATGGACTGGATGGCCACCACGTCGCCCAGCGCCCCGGCGTGGATCTGCTTGACCTGTTCCTGGTAGCCGATGTCGTAGCGGCTCTCGTGGCCGGAGACCAGCGAAAGGTTCTTCTGGCGTGCCAGTTCCGCCACGCGGCGGAGGCGGCGGCAGCCGGCCGGGTCGATGGCGTGGGGTTTTTCCACGAATACGTGTTTGCCGGCCTTGATGGCTTCTTCGGCGTAGAAGGGGTGGTACTTCGAGGCGCAGGCGATGAGCACGGCGTCGCAGGCGGCCAGCACGGCTTTGTACCCCTGGAGGCCGAAGGTGCACGTATCGTCCGTGGCTACGAACTGGTCGGGGAAAGTCTTCTTGAAGTAGTCCTTCTTGGCCCGCATGCGCGATTCGAACACATCGACCATGCCCGCCAGCTTGACATCCTTGCCCAGGCTGAGGGCCTGGGCGGCCGCACCGCTGCACCGGCCGCCGCAGCCGATCATGCCGATGCGAATCTCCTGCTTGCCCGCCGCGTGGGCGGAGCGGGCGATGGACAATGCCGCCACGGCCCCCGTGGCCGTGGTCCTCTTCCAGAACTCGCGCCGCGACGTGGCACCTTGGACTGGCTTGCTCATCGCTGTGGCTCCTGGTGCGGGGGGACTTCAAGTGCGTAGGCAGGGGCGAACCCGGGGCAGGGAAAATCACGGTCTGCCAGGGGCCGCCAATAGGGGACGGCCGGCCGTACCAAAGCGCGCAGCATGCGGCTCCGCTCGGGTCGGCGGGCACGCGACCATAATACTGGGCGTGCCAGGCGTGTCAACCGGCCGGGCCGGCGTCCTGGCTGGCCGCTGCCGGCCGGGGGATGAACGGAAACAGCCGCTTGCGCTCCGCATCGTCCAGCGGCCGCCCGTACGGGCTGATCTCGAACACCTCGGCGCATTCGATGCGGCTGCCCCGTTCGGGCCCGTAGGTGGCGATCAACTGCGGACGGAAGCGGTCGGCCCGCGGCCGGATCTGCCGCAGGTACCACTCGCGCAACCAGGCGTGCTCGGCCGAAGGGTCGCGCGGCACCTGATCCTCTTCACCGGCCAGGTACGGCAGCCACTCGAAACATTGCGAGCGGTGGCAGGCCAGCATCCGCGTGACCGTATCGACCTGGCCGGTGATGTCCAGCACCACGTCGGCCTGGAGGGGGACCGGCCGGGTGAACAGGTCGGGCAAATAGCCCACGACCGGGTCGCGTCGCAGGGCCGGCACCTCGGGCACGATGTGCGGGACGGTCACCAGGAACGAGGCGTCCTGCACCGCCTGCCCCAGCGCCCGATGGTCCGGGTGGTAGTCGTACGGCCGGTGGGTGAGCACCAAATCGGGTGCGAACCTGCGGATTTCCGCAATCACTTGCCACCGCAGGGCCAGATCGGGGAGCAACTGGCCGTCGGGATTCTCCCACACCTCGTATTCGGCCCCGATGACCTGCGCGGCGGCGGCCGCCTCCTTGCGGCGGATGCGGGCCACTTCGGCCCGCGGCTTGAGATGATGCCCCGCCGAGCCGTCCGTGGCCGACACCATCCGAACCGTATGCCCCAACTCGCGGTAGACCGAAGCCAGGGCGCCAGCGTGGTACTCCGCATCGTCGGGATGGGCGCCCAAGATCAGCAGCTTCAGCATGGTTGGCAAGCCTCGATGGTGCAGTGGCCAAATTATGCTCGGTATGTCCGCGGTGCAGGCAGAGGCCCGGCGCGCACAAAACGCCTACTTTGCCGCATCGCCCGCCGCCTTGTCAAATAGCGGTGCCAAAAAATCGTAGGCCCGCCGAGCGGCCTCGGGGCCTTCGTGGCTGTGCCGGCTGAGTTCCACGTGCACGCCGCCGGTGTAGCCGACCTCGGCCAGTGCCCGGATGACCGGCGGAAAGTCGATCTCTCCCTGCCCGAACATCAAGTGCTCGTGCACGCCCCGGCGCATGTCCTCGATGTGCACGTTGACCAGGCGGGGGGCGAAGCGGCGGACGTACTCTGCCAGCGGCGTCTCGCCCTGGCAGTGCAGATGGCCAATGTCCAGCGTCAGGCGCAACAGCGGGGCATCGAGCGGGGCCAGCAGGCGCTGGAAAGCGGCCAGGCTGTCGATGAACATGCCGGGCTCGGGCTCGAAGCCGATGGGGATGCCGAACCTTTGGGCATCGGCGAGCAGGGCCTCCAGCCCGGCGAGAAGGCGGCCGAAGGCCGTGGCCTCGTCCACCGGGTCCCGCAGCCGGCCGGACCACAGCGAGACGCACTGGCTTTGCAGCTCCGCCGCGCAGGCCAGGGCGTGCCGGTAGAAGGCCAGGCGGCGGGCCCGCTCCTCCGCCGCGGGCGAGACCAAGGTCGGCTCGTGCTTGTGCCGGGCATCCAAGAGGAACCGCGCCCCGGTTTCGATCACCGACGCCATCCCGTGGCGTTCCAACAGTGCCCGCAGGCGGCGCAGTTGCCCGGGGGTGGCCGGGTCGCCCGGGGCCAAAGCGCGATGGTCGATGGTGATGGCCACGCTGCGGTAGCCCAGGTCGGCCAAGAGCGCCACCGCGTCCAAGAGGTCGTGGTGTGCCAGGCCATTGGTGTTGTATCCCAGACGCATGGCAGTTTACGGCCAACCCGGGCCACGCCCGGCGGCCCCAGGCGGTCAGGTCGTAGGAATCCACCGGCTGAGGAACACCGCGGGGAGGAAAACCACCAGCACCGCCAGTGCCCCCGGCACGCCGCGAAACGCCAAACAGGCCGCCATGTCCAACACCACCAGGGTGAGGATCAGATAGCGCACGGCCAGTTGAATGCGCTCGGGCTGCGGCTGGATGGCAGCGGGCACGCACCGCACCAGCGTGTGCAGGCCGAGGATGGCCATCAGCAAGTACCACCCCTCCTCGCTCACCTGGCGTACGAACAGGTCGCGGAACACTTGCTCGGGCAGCATCGCTAGGGTGCCGATGCCCGCCAGCACGATCACGGTGCCGGCCACAAGCGGGGCGCGGCCCGCGGGGCGAGCCTCGGTGCGGGCCACCCAGCTCAGCCCCACCACGTACAGGCCGATGGCCCCGGCAGCCAGCCCATGGCAGCCCAGCCAGGCGCTTTCAAACAGGCTCATTCCCAAAAGCACATTGCCGGCGCGGCAGGCGCCCAGCAGAAGGGGGCCAATCACAGTGGGCTTGAGCACCGCGTCGTACAAGAGGATCAGTATGGCCAGGGCCGCGGCCATCGCCACGGGCCGCAGCGAACCTCCCAGCGCCGACGCCCCTGCCGCGGCGACCACTCCAAAGCCCAAAAGCCCATAGCCCAGGGCCCAGGCCGCCGCCAGAGGCACCCGGCCGGACGGGATAGGCCGCTCCGGCCGTTCCGCTGCATCCAGATTGCGGTCGAAGGCGTCGTTGAGCGTCACTCCCGCCGCATACAAACCGCACGAGGACGCGATCAACAAGCCCAGCCTTGTGCCGTCGCCCGGCTCCAGTTCGGGATGCGTGGCCAGAAACCCCATCACCACGTCGGCTGCGGCGGTAAACACGTTCGGCAGCCGGACCAACTCCAGATAGGCCCCGATGCGGGTCGGGCCAGCGTCGGCGGGGTGGTCGTGTTGGCTGATGGTCTGTGGGCGATGCGTGCCAGCGTGCTTTCCAGGTACTGCCGGGCTTCCCGGCCGGCGGCTTCCGGGTCTTCGACATACGGGTACAGTTCGACCGTAAGCCAGCCCTCGTAGCCGGTGGCGGCGATGGCCCGCAATGTGGCCTCGAAGTCGATGGCGCCGTGGCCGGGGATCAGATGCTCGTGGACCCGTGTGGCCGCGATGTCTTCCAGATGGTAATGGCGGGTGTGGCGGGCCATGCGGGGAATCCATTCGGCCGGCTCCTGCCCCACGCAATAGGCATGGCCGATGTCG
>JBBIQF010000491.1:0-5024 GCA_037442445.1 Planctomycetaceae bacterium | reverse complement strand
GCAACGACCTGATCATCACCAATGCCCCTTCGCTGGACGACATGTACGAGGCGCCCCGCGGGCTATGGCAATACGGCCGGTGGGTCAACGGCGGCCACTGGTCCACCTGCGAGGCCCGGGCCATCATGGCCTACTATCGGCTGGGCAAGCACGACGACGCCCGCAAGTCGATGAAACGCATCCTGGACTATTACCGCCGCTTCCGGGCCGACAACCCCCTGGTGGCCTTTGGCGGTGACGTGTACCAGCCCCAGGAGCCCATCAACTGCGTCTACGATACCTGGGGCATCCCGGCGGCGATGATCCGCGGGCTGTTCGAATACCTCTACAAGGCCGACGAACTGGTGATCCTCCCCCATATCCCGCCCCGGGTGGTGGAACTGGAACAGCGGTTCCCCATTCGCTTCGGGCCGAAGCGGCTTTACTTGTCCGCCCGCGGCAGCGGCCCGGTAACGGGGGTGCGGGTCAACGGGCAACCCTGGCCCGAGTTCGATGCCGCCTCGGTAACCTTGCCGGCGGAAAAGATGCCCGACCGGGCCGTGGTGCAAATACTGCTGGGCGGCGCCGAGCTGCAACCGCTGGACCCGCCCCCAGTGGACCGCACGCTGCCGCCGCCGCGCCCCGTCAAACGCGACATCCTCCGCAGCGAGTTGTTTCCCATCATCTCCAGCAACGAACTGCCCCTGCGCATCGGGGCCGACAGCAACGGCCAGAACCGCTTTGTGGGGGACATCGGCCGGGTGCGCCTGTACCGCCGGGCACTGAAGCCCGAGGAAGTGGCGGCGCTGGCCCGCCGCCAGCCGGGGCCTCTGGAGCGGGACCCTGCCCTGGTGGCCGATTGGAAGTTCGACCAACCCCGGCAAGATAACCTCAAGCAGACCGTGTTCCCCAATGCACTGGGCGAAGCCTTGCCCGCCCGGGCCATCGGCGAGGTCCAGCAGGCCGAGGGGTCCGAAGGCAAGGTGCTGCGCCTCACCGGCGAGGGATACCTCGAAGTGGCCCACGACGCTCGATTAAACCTTGCGCAAAACGCCACCCTGGAGGCCTGGATACGGCCTAGCGCCTTGCGGCCAGGGGGTGGCCGCATCGTGGATAAATCGCGGGCGGGCACGGCCAACGGCTACCTGCTGGACATCTTCCCCGGCAATTCGCTGCGGATGATCGTCGAGTGGGGCAGCCCCCAGGCCCCCACCGGAACCGCCGCCGACCAATGGGTCCACGTCGCGGGCACCGTGGCAGAGGATGGGACGCTGGCGCTTTACGCCAACGGCAAACCGATCGCCCAGCAGAAAACCGATCTCCCGCCGGACATCGCCCAGTTGGAATCACGCCTGCAGAAGCTCCGCAGCTTCTACCAGCGCATGGTGGAGGCGGGCCTGGCCGATCGCTACGAAGCCGCACACGCCCGGCTGGCGATCCGCTCGGCCGACGCAGCCCTGCGGCGCCTGGAGCTGCTGGCCCAGGGAAAGCTTGCGCGCCTGCCCGAGCCCTCCCAAACCGCTGCCGATCGCTCGTATTTCACCGCAGCGGCCCGGCTGGCCGACGGATTGGCAAACCTCCTTGCGCGATACGGGCAATCCAGCGACCCGCTCCACCAGCGAATCGGCAAGCTGTGGCCATGAACCGACCCGGTTCGGCTTGCGCCTTGCGTGGCCGCACGGGCTAGTCGAACAGCAAGCGCTGCTGGCCCGTGCTGGGGGCCGCATCGGGATCCAAACCCAAATGCCGGTAGCCGGCCGCGGTCAATCGCCGGCCCCGGGGCGTGCGGACCACCAGCTCGGCCCGAAGCAAAAACGGCTCGACCTCGTCGATCAGCGTATCGGGTGCCACGTTCATGGTGTGCGCTACCGCCTCGACCCCCACCGGCCCCCCGCCGAATACCCGGGCAATGACCAACAGGTACTTCCGGTCCTGCGGGTCCAGCCCCAAGGCGTCGATCCCCTGCATATCCAGGGCATCGCGGGCCACCGCCAGGGTGATCCGGCCATTGGCCCGGCTGATGGCATAATCCCGAACCCACCGCAACCGGTTGTTCGCCAGGCGAGGAGTGCCCCGGCTGCGGCTGGCGATCTCCGCCGCCGCTTCACCGTCGATCGGCACCCGCAGTTTGCCCGCGTTACGCCGCACGATCTCGGCCAGCTCCTCCACGCTATAGAAATCCAAATGCTCCCGCATCTGGAAGCGGTCCCGCAACGGGGCCGAAAGCAGCCCCGTCCGCGTCGTCGCGCCGATGAGCGTAAACGGCTTGAGCGGCATGTTGAACGTCCGGGCATTGACCCCCTCGCCCAGCGTCAGGTCGATGCGGAAGTCCTCCATCGCCGGATACAGAAACTCCTCCACCGCTTTCTGCATCCGGTGGATCTCGTCGATGAACAGCACCGACCGCTCTTCCGCATTGGTCAAATAGGGAATCAGGTCCTTGGGGGCCTTGAGCGTCGCGCCACTGGCGATCTGGCAACTGACGCCCAACTCCCGCGGAATGCAGGTGGCAAAGGTGGTCTTGCCCAATCCAGGTGGGCCGTCGAACAGGATATGCCCCAGCGGCTCGCCCCGCTTGGCCGCCGCCTCCACCGCAATCTGAATCCGCTCGAACACCTCACGCTGCCCCACCATCTCCCCCATGCGCTGGGGGCGCAAGGCGCGATCGTCGTCGGCCGACTCGACCGGCTGCCGGACAATCGGTTCACGGGTCATGGCTCGTCCACGTCCATGGGCAACATTGGGCACCCCCGCCCCCGCCGCCACGCAAGACCATCGCCGCTGGCCGTCAGTTCGTAACCCTCCATGCTGTAATGCGTTACGGCCGAAAGCGGTCAACCGACCTCAAACGAGTTCTGCCCCCGCTGGGGGGCTGCGCGTGCCGCACTTCCCACGCCCGGTGCAATGGCATCCCCATTACCGACTCCGCGGCGGCAAAGGCGGGCGTAAAGGCCTCGGCCCAATCGCACCAGTGTACCCCTTCCGGGCCCCGCGGGCAACCGGAGCCAGCGATAAGAGGTATGGAGGGACGCGCTCCGTCGTGTCCGCCGCGCCTCCGGCCGACACGCAATGCCCCGGCCATGACGGAGCGTGGCCCTCCAACAGAGCGTGGCCCTCTCTGGAGGGACGCGCTCCGTCGCGTCCGCCGCGCTCCGTCGCGTCCCGCGTTTTCGTGCCCGACGGGGTACAAGAGGCGCGCGATAGAAAGGCGAGCCGTGGTGGCGGCGGTTGCTCGGCGCCATGCTGGCGCTGGGGCTCGTGGCGCCGCGACAGACGCCGGGGCCAGACGGCAGGAGGCCGCCGGCTTCCCCGGGCCTTTGAGATCGCCTGCAAGCGGCCGAAGCGCCGCTGCGGCGCCGGCATGGGTTAGCGAAGATCGGCAAAGGGTGGGCGTATTACGCCGCGTTCGCAGATGATAGCCCGGATGAGTCGGGCGGGGGTGACATCGAAGGCGGGGTTATATACGTCAATGCCCTCGGGTGCGGTCTGCGTGCCAAAGCCGTGGGTGATTTCGCGCGGGTCGCGCCGTTCGATGGGGATGGACTCGCCCGTGGGGAGGGCGGGATCGAACGTGCTGGAGGGGGCGGCCACGTAGAACGGGATGCCATGGGCGTCGGCCAGCACCGCCAGTCCGTAGGTGCCGATCTTATTGGCCGTGTCGCCGTTGGCGGCGATGCGGTCGGCGCCGACGATCACGGCCTGCACGCGGTTCTCGCGCATCACGTGGGCGGCCATGGAGTCGCAGATCAGGGTGACGGGGATTCCATGGCGGGCCAGTTCCCAGGCGGTCAAGCGTGCGCCCTGGAGCAGGGGGCGGGTCTCGTCGGCATAGACGTGGATGCGCTTGCCGGCCTCGACAGCGGCGTAGATCACGGCCAGGGCGGTGCCGTAGCCCGAGGTGGCCAAGCCGCCGGCATTGCAGTGGGTCAATACGGCTTGACCGTCGGCCAGCAAGGCGGCGCCGTGCTGGCCAATGGCCCGGCACATGCGGCGGTCTTCGTCGTGGATGGCCTGCGCTTCGGCCCACAAGGCGGCCAGGATTTCCCGAGGCGAATGCTGGCAACGGAGGCGCTCGGCGGTGCGGCGCAATCGGTCCAATGCCCAGAAGAGATTGACGGCCGTGGGCCGGCTGGAAGCCAGGTGCCTGGCCACGGTCTCCAGGCGGGCGAAGAACTCCTCCTGGGGCGCGTGGGCGGCGGGTTGAAGGCCCAGGACCAGCCCGTAGGCCGCGGCGATGCCGATGGCCGGCGCGCCGCGAACCCGCAGGCTGCAGATGGCCTCCCAGAGCGTATCCACGTCGCGGCAGTCGATCTCGACGAGCTCGGCAGGCAGCCGGGTCTGGTCGATCATCCGCAGCCACCCGTCCAGGCCGCCGATCCAGCGTACAGGTTCGATCGGTTCAATCGCGGGCCGGTTCATAGCACCAGGGGTCCGTTCGTCGCGCCAGCGGGCATCGCACCAAGAGTCTGTTCGTAGCACCGGGGGTCATACGACCGAGCGCCGGCAAGCAATTCCGAAGCCGATGGGTGGGCTATGTGAATACCTCTTGCAGGCCTTCAGTACAAGAAGTTTACCCGACTGGAGGCTGGGGGTTGGCGGCCTGGGGCACCAGCGCGACCTGGCCCGCTGCCACGGCGGCCAGGAACTGGCGGTTGCTTTCCAACAGGTCGGCCTGGCGGAGGAGTTCGGCCGGGGACAACCATTCCACCGACTCGACTTCGTGGGGGTTGGGCACACACAACTGGCCGTTGCGCTCGGCCAGCCACCAGGCCAGGGTCACCCCGCGGGGCGTCGTGCTTTCCCAAAGGCGGCGCACCGGGCGCACGGCGATGCCCAATTCCTCGCGGAGTTCGCGTACCAGCGCCTCGGTCTCCGTCTCGCCAGGCTCGATCGCACCGCCGGGAAAGCACAGTTTTCCGGGGGCGACCACCTCCTGGGCCCGGCGGATCACCAGCAACCGGCCGTGCTCGACGATGACCCCGACCACGCCGCGTTTTGCTGCCATGGGGGCCGCCGGCTCCATCAACTGACCACCATGCCGGGCG
>JBBIQF010000490.1:0-5033 GCA_037442445.1 Planctomycetaceae bacterium | reverse complement strand
AGCGGGTAACGACGATCTTGGCAATCCGGGGCGAATGCAAGGGGAACTTGCGCTCGACGCCCTCGCCCTGCACGATCCGGCGGACCGTGAACATCTCGCGGGTCCCCGAACCGCTGCGGGCAATCACCACCCCGCTGAAGACCTGGATTCTCTCCTTATCGCCTTCCAGAATCCGGCAGTGGACCTCCACCGTATCGCCGATATCGAAATCGTCGATCTCGGGCTTGAGATAGCGCGATTCTACTTTCTTGACCAGTTCCTGGCTCATGGTTCGTCCTTTCCAAGAGGTTGTGTTCGTGCTCGAAAAAACCCAGTGGCGTTGCCCGCGCAAGACCGGCAGGGCTGGCCTGCCGGCAGGCGTTGCGCTTAACCGGCCCCGCCCGGGCCGCCAGCCCCGTGGCCCGGGCCGGACTGCCGCGGTTCCTCTGGCAGCAAGTCCGGCCGGCGCTGGAGGGTCCGGCGGCGGCTGTCCTCCAGCCGCCAGCGGGCGATAGCTTCGTGGTTGCCGCTCAACAGCACTTCCGGAACTTCCAGTCCCCGGTACACCCGGGGCCGCGTGTACTGGGCGCACTCCAGCCAGCGCCGGGGACCGGAAAAGGAATCGTTCTCGCTGGAATCCTCGTCGCCCAGTACGCCGGGCACCAGCCGGATGACCGCATCGATAACCGCCATGGCCGCAACCTCGCCCCCGTTGAGCACGAAATCGCCCAACGAGATTTCATCGGGTGCCAGTAGTTCCCGGATACGCTCGTCGAAACCCTCGTACCGGCCGCACACCAGCACCAGGCGCGGGTAGCCGGCAAGCTCCTCGACCACCGGCTGGTCCAGCCGGCGCCCCTGAGGCGTAAGCAGGATCACATGCCCGGGCGGTTCGGCCATGGCCTGCACGGCCTCGACACAGGGCACGACGCAATCCACACGGAGCACCATTCCCGGGCCGCCGCCGTAAGGCCGATCGTCCACCTTGCGATGCTTGTCCGGCGACCACTGCCGGATATCGTGCAGATGGACCTCGATCAGGCCGCGCTCCTGCGCCTTGGCCAGAAGGCTTTGACCCAGGTAGCCCGAAAACATCTCGGGAAACAGGGTCAACACGTCGAACCGCATGGCCTGGCGCCTTGTTGCCGAACCCGAAGGGCATGGTCCCGGCTCCCACCCGGCGCGCCACCTACTCCGCCGCAGCCTCGGCGGGCTGCTGGCCGGCCGGCTGCTCCGGCTCGATGACCACCGGGGCCGAGCGGCGCCGCAGTTGGGCCAGCCGGTCCAAAGCGGCCTTCTGCTTCTCCAGATGCGTCCCGTTGGGACCGTATTTCTTGATCAGCACCCGCACCTTCTCCGTGGGCTGGGCCCCCACGCTCAACCAATACTGGATGCGCTCGGCATTGAGCACCGCGCGGGCATCCTCGAAGGGGACCATGGGGTCGTAATAGCCCAGTTCCTCCAGCACCCGCCCATCGCGGGGCCGCCGCGCATCCATGGCACAAATGCGAAAGAAGGGGCGATGCTTGCGCCCCATTTTCTTCATGCGAATGCGAACTGCCACGTGGCACTCCTCATTGACCTAGATACCATCCCGAACTCGATAAACCCAACCACCTCGGCCCCACAAGCCGCTCCCGGCGGCCGGCCTGAAGTCGCCCGCGTGGCCCGAGGGAGCCAAAAAAGGCGTGCCCCGCTCGGGCTGCGGTGCGGCCGGCCGCCGCCGAGGCCGCTACCGTGGCGGCGGTTCCCCTCCCAGCCGCCGCTGGCGCTCCTCCCGCTTGCGCCGCCGAAGTTCTTTTTCGCGTTCTTTCCTCAGCCGGGCCTTCTCGGCCGAACTCAGCCGCTTGCCCGTCCCCACCTTGGGCTTGGCCAGCATGGCATTCGGGTTGTGCATCAGGGTCTGGCCCAACTGCTGTGCCGCCCGGATGCGGCCCAGGAAACCCATGCCCGAAACCCGCTTCATGACGCCGGCCATGACCTCGAACTGGCGGACCAGCTTGTTGATTTCATGCGGCTCGACCCCGGCCCCCGCGGCGATGCGGCGGCGCCGGCTCTGGTCGATGATCTTGGGGTTGCGGCGCTCCTCGGGCGTCATCGAATCGATGATGCCCCGCATCTGCCGCAACTCGCCTTCGGTGTCCTCCTGCTCGAACAACTCGGTCATGGCCCCCATCCCCGGAATCAGGCCGACGACCTTCTGGAGCGGGCCCAAACGCCCCATCTGATCCAGCAGGGTCCGGAAGTCTTGCAGGGTGAACTGCCCTTTGAGCAGCCGCTCCTGCTGCTTCTGCATCTCCTCCTGGTCGAATTTCTCCTGGGCCGCCTTCACCAGGCCCACGATATCGCCCATCCCCAGGATGCGGCCGGCCATGCGCTCGGGCTGGAACTCGTCCAACTCCTCCAAGTGCTCGCCGGTGCCGATGAACTTGATGGGCACGCCGGTAACATGCTTGACCGACAGGGCCGCCCCGCCCCGGGCATCGCCATCCAGCTTGGTCAGAATGACCCCGTCCAGTTCCAGCGCGTCGTTGAAGGCCTTGGCACTGTTGACCGCGTCCTGGCCGGTCATCGCGTCCACCACCAGATACACCTGGTGGGGCTGCACGCGCCGGTCGATCCGCGCAAGCTGGTCCATCAACTCGCGGTCGATGTGCAACCGCCCGGCCGTATCCAGGATCACCACGTCCAATTGGTGTTCCCGGGCATAGCGCAGCGCCTGCTGGCACACGGCTACCGGGTCCTGGGCCCCCGGCTCGGTGTACACCGGGATGCCGAGCTGCTGGCCGAGGGTCTGCAACTGCTCGATGGCCGCCGGACGCTGCAAGTCGGCCGCCACCAACAGGGGTTTCCGCCCTCGCTGGGCGACCAGCCTTCCCAGTTTGGCGCACGTGGTGGTCTTGCCCGAGCCCTGCAACCCGCAAAGCATGTACACGGTGGTACTGGGGAGCAGATGCAAGGAGTTGTCCACCGGGCCCATCAGGTTGATCAGCTCGCGGTGGACAATGCCGATGAGTTGCTGCGTGGGGTCCAAGGTCTTCAGGACCCGCTCGCCCAGGGCCTGCTCGGTCACCCGAGCCATGAAATCGCGCACCACCGGCAGGCTGACGTCCGCCTCCAGGAGGGCCTGCTCCACCAGGCGCAGACCTTCGCGCATGTTCGATTCGGTCAGCTTGCCCTTTCCGCGAAGGCTGCGGATGGCGGACATCAATCCTTCGTGCAGCGACTCGAACATGGGAAACCGCAAGGAAAAAGGGTAAAGCCGCTAGCCCCAGGTGGGTGGACCTAAAAAGGCCACCTGCTCGCGCAATCCCATCTGGCGGCCACGCCCTCGGCCCAACCGCGTCGCCGCCTGACACACCACGCCGCTATGGCACGACCTTTTTCGCCGCCAAGCGTGGTAATCCCCAATCCTAGCGAATGATGGGGCGGCTTGGCAATGCTCGGGGACTGGATTCCGAACCCATGCCCCCCGGTGGCGCTTCGTGCCCTTTGCGGCAACCCGGACGACTTGCCGGCGCCGCTGCGGCTGGCACCCTCGGCCGGCCGACGGCTCCCCCCGCGGCCTGCTTTTTCCTGGCACGCACGGATTTCGTGTGCAATAACATTGTATCGGGCCACCGAGGGTACACGGGTTTCGTCGGAATGCCCACCCGTTATGTCTACTACGTTAGAGGGGGTCGATCCTCCAATATGCGCGGTAATGAAGGACTGAGCGTGCTGCTGCATGGTCCTTCTGGCCAATTGCGTCTACAATTGTCGTGGGGTTGCCATCCGAAGGTCACCGATTTGCCTATTTCCCGCATTTGACCTACCTTTGCAAGGTTACGCCATTGGGGTGGCCAGTCCGCCCGCCGCCGAACGGCGTCAAAATCGCATTGCGGGCGCGATGCGCGGCAACTGGCCCGTTCCCCCCTCGAAAATGGTGATTAGGGATACACAACATTGGGTTTGCCCGCGCTTCGGAGTCAAAAGCCATGTTGCGAAAGATCGGGTTGATCGCCTTGGTGAGCCTTGTGGCGGTCTCGCCCGCGGCAGCCCAGAACTGGGCCGAGAAGATGTTCGAAGTCACCCAGCACGATTTCGGCACCGTGGCCAAAGGGGCGAAGACCCAGTTCGAGTTCGTGCTGAAGAACATCTATGTCGAGGACGTGCACATCGCCAGCGTCACGTCCAGTTGTGGCTGCACCACCCCTTCGATCACCAAGCCACTGTTGAAGACGTACGAGAAGGGCTCAATCCTGGCCGTGTACAACACCCACCTGTTCGAGGGCAGGAAGGGGGCGACCCTGACCGTCACCTTCGACAAGCCCTACTTCGCCCAGGTGCAGTTGCACGTGACCGGCTTCATCCGCCGGGATGTGGTGCTGAACCCGGGGGCGATTGATTTCGGCTCGGTGGAACAGGGGACGCCCGCCGAGGTGGGGATGGCCATCGCCTATGCAGGCCGAAACGACTGGCAGATTACCGGTGTCAAGTCGGATAACCCCTACTTGAAGACGCGGCTGGTCGAGCACCAGCGGCAATACGGCCAGGTGGTGTACCATCTGTTTGTGCGCCTGGACGATAACTCGCCGCCAGGCCGCTTGCAGGAGCATCTTTTGCTGGTGACCAACGACCCTGCATCGCCTCACGTGCCCGTGCCGGTGTACGGTACGGTGCAGTCGGGCATCAGCGTGCCCTCGACGTTGTTCATGGGTGTGGTCGAGCCGGGGCAGAAGGTGACCAAGTCGCTGGTCATCCGCGGCACCAAACCGTTCCGCATCCTTTCGATCACGGCCGACGGCGAGGGACTGGAGTTCGACACCCGCGGGGCCGACGTGCCCAAGACCTTGCATGTGATCCCGGTGACGTTTGTGGCGGGCGACCAGCCGGGCCGAGTCACGAAGACCATCAAGATCGAGACCGACCTGGGGCACAAGGCGCCGTCACTGTCAGCCTATGCCGACGTAGCGGCTCGGTAAAAAGAGCGCCGGGCAGCCCGCTGGAAAAGCCGGGTTCTTGGCCTGGCGGTTATGCCGGTTTTGTCGGGTGGCCATCCCGAGCACCGGGTT
>JBBIQF010000489.1:0-5037 GCA_037442445.1 Planctomycetaceae bacterium | reverse complement strand
CCGACGGCACGGCTGGCCGAGGAGGCGATTGCCATAGCGAAGTCGCGGTGGGGCAGCGGCCTTGGCGCATGGTGGCGTGCGGGGGGCGGTTGGTATGCGGTTTCTTGGCGGCGGATCATCGCACGGCCAAGGTACGGGGCGTGGCGGGGCTGGAGTCGGGCGGTTTTGTGGTTGCGGCGGTGGATGGTGCTAGCGGGGCCGTGCTGTGGAAAAAGCCGCCCTTGGAGTCTGCCCCGCCGCTGCCGCTTCCGCCGGAGCCGAGCGACGAGTTCCGGCCGCTGGCCGACGATTTCCACCTCGGACCGTTTGCGATGGTGCCGTTTCGGGTGGCGATGTCGGTGGCGGGTGCCGCCACGTCGGGGCGCGTGGCATGTATCGAGTATGGGGGATACGCCCGCATTGGCCAGGAGCGGATTCATCCGCATTGGAGCCCGCGGCATCCGGTGTGGCTGTGCCCGCGGCAACAAGGGTGGCTGCGGGTGTTCGACCGGGAGGGGGACGAAGTGGCTCGGGCGATGCTGCCGCAGCCGGGGCTTTTCGAAGTGCAGCTTTCGGGCGAAGGTGAGGTGGCGTGGTGTGTGCCGATGGGTTGGTTTGCGCGGGGGCTAGCGGGTTGTCCCTGGTTGCCGGCCGATGCGGGGGCGGAGCGGGTCTTGGCATTCGACGTGCGGGCCGGCCGGTGGGGGCCGTGTTGGCGATTTCCGGATGCGGTGGCCGATTTCGCCGTGCATCCTTCGGGCCGAAAGGTGCTGGTGGCATGCTGGGACGGGCGGTTGTACCTTGTGGGCCGCGATGGCCGGTTGATCCAAGAGATCGAAGTGGGCGGGCCTGCCCGGGTGCAGTGGGGTGCCGGAGGCCGGTTCGCAGTGATCGGCACTCAGGGCGGCGAAGTCTGCCGGGTGGATGACCAGGGGCGCATGGTGTGGCGAACGCGGCTGCCGGTGCGGAGCCCCAAGCCGGTGGCTGGGCCGCTGGCCCCTGTGGTTCCGGGCGTGCCGGTGTATCGGGTGGGGCGTGTGGGGCCGGAGCACGCTTATGTGGGCGACATCTGGCTCATCAAGGCACCGCAGGGGGCGATCCTTGTGGATGCGGCGGGGACATCGGCCATTGCCGATACATGGGAGCGGATCCGGGCCGCTGGCGTCGACCCCCGTGGCATCCGTTACTTGCTTTTGAGCCACACGCATGGCGACCACTTGGGCGCCGCCTATCTGTGGCGGAGCCTGGGGTTGAAGGTAGTAGCGCCGGCCCCCGCGGCGCTGCCGGCCACGTGGATGGTGCCCACGTTGAGCCACTATGGCATCTGGGTGCCCTGCATCATCGACAAGCCTTTGCCGCTGGCCCGGCCCGGCGATACAGCCCGATTTGCCCTGGATGGGCTGGAGATGGAGGCCATCTTTGCGCCCGGGCACAGTTTCGATACGGCGGTGTATGTCATGGAACTGGCGGGCAAGAGGGTGATACTGACGGGCGACATTGCGTTCCAGGGAAGGAACCACATTCTGGATCGCTGCTGGGGCGACGTGTCCAAAGCCCGCACGGTGATAGAGATCATTCGCCAGCGGGTGCTGCCTTTGCGGCCGGACGTTTTCGTGGGCGGCCACGAGGCCCGCGACAACGCCACAAGGTATTGGGAAGAAATCCTGCGCGCAAGCGAAGAGGCGGTTGCGCGGGCGGAAGCGAGCAGGCCGTAGGACCGGGCGGGCCGTGCGACTGGCCGAAGGCGCTGGGCCGAGCAACGCGGGCGATCAATGTGGCCGGCAGCGTCGCGTCCCCGTTTCGCAGTGCCCGGTTTCGCAGTGGCGGCGGTTGCCAGGGCAATTGCGGCGGCCGATACTTGAGGAGGGGAGCGCCCATGCAGGGTTGATTGCGATGGATGAGAGTCCCGCGCCGATGCACGAACCGTTGGAACCGGACCTCACGGGCCGGCAGCTCGGCGACTTCCGCCTGCTGCGGCGCCTGGGGCACGGGGCCATGGCCGAGGTGTACCTGGCCGAGCAATGCTCGCTCAAGCGGCAGGTGGCGGTCAA
Source organism: Planctomycetaceae bacterium (assembly GCA_037442445.1). Taxonomy (GTDB): domain Bacteria; phylum Planctomycetota; class Planctomycetia; order Pirellulales; family Thermoguttaceae; genus JANLFZ01. The sequence goes on along the minus strand of JBBIQF010000489.1, from coordinate 3,007 downwards.
GGTGCTCAAGTCGCGGCTGGCGCAGGATGCCACGTATGTGAAGCGGTTCGAGCGGGAGGCCCAGGCCGCTGCGGCGCTGGTGCACGCCAATATCGTGCAGATTTACGACGTGGGGCAGGCCGACGGGTTCTATTACATCGCCCAGGAATACGTGCAGGGGGTGAACCTGCGGCAGTGGATTGCGCGGAATGGCCCGCCGGAGTTCCGGCTGGCGCTGTTGATCATGCGGCAGGTGGCGGCGGCGCTGGCCAAGGCGGGCGAGCAGGGCATCGTGCATCGCGACATCAAGCCGGAAAACATCATGCTGACTCGCACGGGGGAGGTGAAGGTGGCCGACTTCGGCCTGGCCCGCATGATCCGCCCGGGCGAGGGCACCGACCTGACGCAGGTGGGCGTGACGCTGGGAACGCCTTTGTACATGAGCCCCGAACAGGTCGAGGGCAAGCCGCTGGACCCGCGGAGCGACATCTATTCGTTCTCAGATGCTGGCTGGCGTGCCGCCGTTTTCCGGCGAGACGGCGTTGAGCATTGCGCTCCAGCATCTGCGGAAGCAGCCCGAGCCGCTGGAGTTGCTTCGGCCCGACCTGCCGCCGGCGCTTTGCCGCATCGTGCACCGCATGTTGGCCAAGGCGCCGGAGCACCGCTACAGTTCGGCGCAGGAGTTGCTGCGGGACCTGCGCAAGGTGCAGGCAGCCGAACTGGGGCCGGATGATGAGGACACGGCCTTGGCCTGCGAGGTGGGGGAGTTGGCGGCCACGGCGGTCAGCCGGGCCGAAACCACGCAGCGGCTCCAGGCGCTGATGCAGTCGGCCGGGGGCGCCCGGGGGTCGGGGCCGGGCTGGAAGTTCTGGTGCCTGGTGTTCGTGGCTGCGCTTGTGGCCGGGGGGGCCGCGGCGTGGCACACCCGGCGGGAGCCTTTCCTCCTGGCCGAGGTGGAGCAGATGCCCGCCCCCGTGCCGCGCCAGGAGAACGTGTTTCGCCAGTGGCTTTACGCCAGCCAACTGGGCACCGAAGAGGCCTGGCGGAGCATCCTGGAGTACTTCCCCGAGAAGAGCTACTGGGTCAACCGGGCCAAGCAGCAACTGGCCCGCATCTATCTCCGCGAAGGGGATAACGCCCGGGCACTGGAAATCTTCAACGAGCTGGCCACGCTGGACGAGACCGAGGCGGAGCTGCGGGCCTGGGGCATGGCGGGCAAGTGCGGCGTGCTGGTCATGGAAGGCAAGTACCGGGAAGCGGCGGCGGTGCTCGACCAGCTTCTTCCCATCCGCGAGCGGCTTGTGGACCCGCCCATGCGGCAGATGCTCAATTACGCGGTGCGGACGGTGCGCGACAAGCTCGGGCCGCATACTGCCCAGCAGTGGAAGCAATGGCTCGACGAGCAGTTCCGCAACGCGAAGTAAGGCGGCTGGCAGGCCGGAGCTTTCAGCGCCGGCGGGCCGTCATCACCAGGTCGGCACTTTGCGTTTCCAGGTACGGCTGGCCCTGATACCCGCCGAAGCACTGGACGTTTTCCAAGCCGGCCTGGCGTGCCCACTGGGCCAGTGCTGTTGCGCGGAGCCCCACAAAAGGCACGCTCTGGGCCTGGCGCCACGAGCCTTGGGGGTCGGCCACGACCAGCTCTACGAAGCCGCGCGGGCCGCAGCGATGCACCCCCTTGAGCACCAGCGCCTCGCGCCCCGCGATGGGTGTGCGGAGGCACTTTTGCCAAACCATAGGCCCTTCGGGCAAAGACCAGAGATTGAGCACGTGGACCACCAGGCAACCCCCGGGTGCCGTGGCAGCCCCCAGGGCGTGCACAGCCCGAGCCGCCGCGGCCTCGTCGCCCACCAGCGCCAGAGAGTTCCCCACACACAACACCAGGTCAAAGGTTGTGCCGGGCACTTGATCGAAGGACCGCACCACCCATCGCAGGCCTGGCGGCTGGCCGAACTGCTGCACGCAGCGGGCGATCATCTGCGGGCTGACGTCGGCCCCTTCGACCTCCAAGCCCCAGCCGTGCAGCATGGCTGCATGGCGCCCGGTGCCGCAGGCCGCATCGAGCACGCGCCGGCCTTTGACCTCGGCCAGCAGGCGGCGGTAGAAGGCCTCCTCGTGGGCCAGGCGCTTGGGCCAATCGATCATCGCCTCGTAAATTTCGGTAAGGTCGTCGAAGGGGTCGGGCATGGAAGATTCTCTGGTGGGGGCTTGGGCCGTGTGTGCGGCGCCGGTCCGCGGTATTGTACCGCGGCTTGCGGGGCAGCGGCTTGCCGCTCGAAGGGCTCGGCATCCAGGCATTCCCGGGGGGCTGCCGGGCCGGCCTTGCGGATTGGCGACATCATTGGGGGCTTACGCCAGGCGTGGTGGGCTCGTGGGCCATGCCCGAGGGCCTTGGGGGGAGCGGCCAGGCGATTCCCCCGCAGGGACCGAGAAGCTAGAATGGGCAACGGCTGCAAGGGTCCGGGCCACCTCTTTTGGCAGGGACGAACGATGAGCACGCGAGGCAAGCAACCGCGAAAGGCCAAGCGCCGGGTGGAACTTACCCAGCGCCATCGCGAAGTGATTCGCCTGTTGAGCCTGGGGTGTACGGTGAACGAGGCCGCGGCCATCCTTCGCCTTTCGCCCAGCACGGTCGATAACCACAAGACCGCGGCCATGAAGCGCCTGGGGACCGACAAACTGGCGCTGTTGACGCGCCTGGCCATCAAGATGCGCATCAGTCCATTGAACGATCGGCTCACTCCGCGGGAAAAGCGGCTCAGCGGGCGGCGCAACGACGGATGGAACTGAGCGGCCACCGGCCGGGGGCATCCAGGGGCGTAACCGTTCACGGCCCCGGGGTTTTCAAGGGGAAGGCGCGTGCGGGGTGCGGCGAGTATCGGAGCGCGGCGGACGCGACGGAGCGCGTCCCTCCAAGGTGGAGGGCCACGCTCTGTCGTGGCCGAGGCATGGCGTGTTGCCCGGTAACGTCCGGGGCCGTGAACGGTTACGTCGGCAATCGGCCGCCGGCCAGCGTGCAATCCCAGCC
>JBBIQF010000488.1:0-5051 GCA_037442445.1 Planctomycetaceae bacterium | reverse complement strand
CCGAGGGCTGGTGGTCGGGCGACCTGGATGTCCGCCGGCCGGCCAAGGACATCGAGCTGCTGTTGGCGGCCGAGGACCTCCATGTTCTCCCCTTGGTGACCTGGTGGAACGGCCACAGCCAGTGGACGCCCAGCACGGTGCCGGCCGACCCGCTGGTGAGCTTTGCCGGAAGTCGCATTGGGCATTTGCTGGCAGGCGAACTCAGCCGGCCGGGCGGGACGGTGCGGCTATTCCAACTGGCCGAGATTCCCCGCGTCGAGGCTCAAGGCGAGTATCCTTCCCTGCCGCAACAACTGGAATCCTTGCGGCGCAAGCCGGGGGTATGGGTGCATTTGACGCGGCCGTATTGGTGGGACCTGCCCGTGCTGGTCGCCCTGGGGCAGCTCGATTCGATCGAGGTGGTCCACGGGCAATTCGGCCGCACGAAGATGATCGCCGAGGAGCGCGGCGGCAAACCCCGCGACCCCGAGCGCCTGGTGGGCGGCCGGGGGCATGCCCTGTGGTGCCAAGAGATCTACTTCCACTTGCTCAACTGCGGATTGCGGATTCCGCCGGGGGCGGGCAGCGGTTCCGGAGTAACTCCCAACCCGCCGGGCTACAACCGGATGTACGTGTACCTGGAAGGGGATTTTTCGTGGGAAAAGTGGTGGGAGGGGTTTCGGGCCGGGCGCGTCGTTTTGACCAACGGCCCGTTGTTGCGGCCCAAAGTGCGGGGCAAGCTGCCGGGGCATGTATTTCGGGCGGCGGCCGGCCAGATTCTGGACTTCGAGATCGCCTTGACCCTCTCCACGCGCGAGACGATGAGCTATCTGGAAATCATCAAGGACGGCCGGGTGGAACACGAGATCCGTTTCGACCAGTACGCGGCCAAGGGCCGATTGCCCGCGGTTCGCTTCGACCGCAGCGGCTGGTTCACCGTGCGTGCGGTGGCCGACCGGGCCGACACCTACCGCTTCGCTCTTTCTGCCCCGTTCTTTGTCGAGATCGGGGGGCAACCGCGGATCAGCCGGCGATCGGCCCAGTTCTTCCTCGATTGGGTGGCCGAGCGGGCGGCCCAAATCCAGTCCGACGATCCCGCGCACGAGGCGCAGGTGCTGGCTTATTACCGCAAGGCCCGAGATTTCTGGCAACAGGTGCTCGCCAAGGCGAATAGCGAGTAGTTGCGTCCTCTGGACGGAATCGCCGTGCCGGCTTGGCGTGAGTGCCGAGCCGTAGAGTGCTCGCCATGCACGCGGCCAAATAGGCAATCCCCTCATCGCCATTGCCCGCGTGAACGAGTGCTCGCCACGCACGCGGCCAAATAAGAAACGTCTTGCCGCTGTGGTCGCGGAGCACCCACTACGGTCCATGCGGCTTGGCACTGGCGTGGGTGCGAAGCGCCCACCCTACTTACTGCGAGGCCCGGTTGTGCTGGCGGTAGAACTGGACCAGCTCGGTCAGGTTGCAGTGGGTATAGGGTTCGTCGCATGCCGGGGTGGTCTTGCCCGCGTCGGCGAACCACATGTCGAGGCCTTCGGGGGCGAAGATGGCGTTATGCAGGTTCGAGGCCATCGCCACCGGCCGCTTGATGATCTCGATCAGCGTGGGGACATCGATGTGGCCGTAATGCTCGGCAATCCGGCGGCTGAGATGCTCGGCGCGGTCCGGGCCGGAAATCAGCACGGTATCCTCGGGCACGGGGGGCAGGCGGGGGTCTTGCTGGCCGGGTTCCAGAAGTTCCAGCCGGCGGGAATCGGCGTGTACGCCGACCATGGCCCGCGACTTGTCGCTGAGCACGTAGTAATACTCGCAGGTGCGGGGGGTGCGGCGGAGGATGTCCAGGGCCTGGCCGACGGTGGCGGCCCGCTCCATGATGTCGCGCAATAGAAAGCTCATGGGCATGCCGTCCCAATCGCCCTCGCCGGCGCCGCCCATCTCGCCCACGGCCAGTCCCTTCTCGTTCATGGCCGTTACCGTGCCGATAAATCCCGCGTAGCTCAAACTCATCCAGGTGTGATAGCCCTGGGGTATGAAGACCATCACCGCGGCGGCGCGCTGGAGGTTGATGTCCCGCATGTAGTCCAGCACCCGGGCGTGCAGCAGGCGGCCATCGCGCGTGGCCTTGCCGCGCAGGGCGACGCCGGTGCAGTGGAACCGTTCGGGAAACAGATTTCCGTAACGGCCATCGCGGATCGACACGCCGGCGGCCTGGGCTAGGGCGTCGCACTCGGCCAGGAAACGGGCGGGGATATGCGGCAGGGTACGGCGTTGGATTTCGGCCATGCGGTCCAAGAACCACTGGCCCGACTGGAGGCTATCCGCCCCGCCCACCAGATACACCACGCGTTCGACCAGTTTGCGGGCTTTGGCACCCAGCAGCCGGCCGTGGGCAGCCCCCATTTGTTCCGGCGTGCCGGAGACCAGAAGCACGGTCTTGCTGCCGAGTTGGCAGAGCAGGCCGTGGCCGGCCGGATCGCGCTGCACCACCCGGAGCACCGGGGACGCGACGATCGTTGCCTGCGCAGCCCGCAGGGCCAGCCCGGCCACTGCCCCGGCCGCGCCCCCCAAAAAACGCCGCCGGTCCAAAACCGCCCGCCTCATTCTGCAAGCTCCATGGCAAAGTTGAACATGGCCGAAAAAATCCGGTACAGCTCCACCGCCTCGACCTCGCGCACGGCCAGGCCGGTGGGCGGTGCGAAGAGTTCCGGCCGGGCCACCGTCCCCAACTGCCACACGCGGAACCGCAGCTCGCCCTTGAACCCCTGAACGTCGAACTCCAGCGTATCGGGCGTTACGCGGTCCTCCTGGAAACGGAGGCGAACGACGCCCTGCTGCCGGCCCTTGGGTTCGATGCGGATCACGGGCCGGCCAGCAGGCCCCGCCTCCTCGGTGATAGTGGCCAGGGGATCGACGATGTCGGGTGCCAGCATCGCCCCACCGACCGCGCCGGCCAGCATTTTCAGGCGCATTAGATAGCGGGGATCGGCAAAGGCCAGGGGGTCGCCTGGGCCAAGGGCTGGAGCGGCTTTGCCCGGGCCGCTTGCTGCGCCGGCTGGCCCGCGGGTTTGCTGCGGTTCGGGGCGGGCCGTCGGTGGTGTCGAGCCAGCCGGCGGGGCCGGCTTGGCCGAGCCGATATAAGCCCGCTTTGGGCTGGCCATCCACGGGAAATCGCTTTGCCCCAAGGCCACCTGCCCGACCACGGGGGCCTTGCATTCCAGGCGGAACTGATGGCCAGCACCGCGGATGAAGCGGAGTTGGGCTTCAATCGCCTGGCCCTGGGGGGGATGGACCACCAGGGCCAGATCGGCGAAGTGGCATCGCCCCGGGCCGGGGTCGCGGGTGAAGAACTCGATCGCCTGCTGGGCCAGCCCCACCACCATCTTGACGGGCGCGCGCTGGGCGGCCGGGGCCGGCGGTTGCGTCCCCGGAGGCAGATCGGCCGCAAAAAAGTCCACCATGCTCTGCAAGATTTGTGGCAAGGCGGCCAGGGCCGTATAGTGCCCCAGGTCCTCCAGCCAGATGACGCGATCGGCGATGCCCAGGGCCTGGGCCAGTTTTTCCGTGCACGGGCGGGGGATGACTTCATCGGCGGCGGCGTTGATCATGTGGACCCGGCCGGCCTGGGCCCGAGGCCGGAGTTGCTCGGCCTGGCGCAGGGGGTCCACCTCGGCCAGGGTCCGCTCGACGGCCTGGCGCTCGGCCGGGGGCAACCGCTGCAACAATTCGTACAAAGGCCGGGTCTCGCGGGCATGGCCGATGATGGTCATCAGATCGCCGCCGGCCAGGACCAACAGGGCGCGGTGGATGCGGGCATCCCTTTCGGCTGCCGTGGCCGCGATAATCCCCCCCAGGCTGATCCCCGCGATACCGATGCGATTGGGGTCCACCTCGGGGCGCGAGGCCAGCACATCGACGGTCCGCTGCACGTCGGCAAAGGCCTGGGACACGGCACCGAGAAACAAGTGGATGTCGCGGGCCATGGCCTCTGGCCCCTCGGGCAATCCCCGCTCGCCGTAATACGGCAACTTGAAGAAAATGGCCGGAATCCCGTGCGACGCCAAGAGCGCACAGGTCATCCGCACCATCTCGACATTGCCGTCGAGGATGTGGAGGAAGATCACGGCCGGCCGCGGCGGCTCGCCCTGCCGCAGTCCGCGGGGCAGGTAGTATTCGGCCGGCACGGTGTTGTTCTGCAGGACCGGGGTGGTGACCGGCGAAGGATAGCTTAGGCGAAGGACCACGTAGCGGTCCCGCTCTTGGGACCCGTGGATGCGGTACTCGAACGGTTTGCCGTCGTGCGCCGCCGTGACCTGGATGGCTTGCGGATACGCCCCCTCGGCACCGAGGCCGAACGCCCCAAGGGCCATCCACGCCCCCACGGCGATACCCGCCAGCACCCGGTTGCCGCAAACCCGCCGCATGCGCCTGACTCCATCGAAACGACTTGGCCCCGGAGTTGGTATGGCAACTGCCCCGATCGGTGGCCCGCCACACGCCGGAAAACGCCGGAGAAAACCGCACACGGATTGTAGGCCCTGAACTGCTCCGGGGTCAATACCGGCTATAGCATGGAAGCGGTTTAGCCGAGCCGCGACCGCCAGAAAGCGCCCTGGGCGCCAGCGCCGTGCGGAAACAGCCGGCTTGGCGGTTACCGATACAATCCGTGCGTGCGGATGTATTCTTCCACGGCGCGGGGGGTCTGATAGCGGATACTCCGGCCCGCCGCGATCCGCCGCCGCAAGTCCGTGCTGCTGATGCCGATGGCGGGCATCTCGACCCGGTGGCGGCGCATGGCTTCCAGGCGCTGCGGCTCGACGATGTCTGCCAAAAGGCCGAAGTCGATCTCCGCGGCCCCGGCCCGCTGGGCCACCAGCGGCAACGCCAGCCGGCACACTTCCTCCACGCGGCGCCAATGCGGCAAGTCGTTGAACATGTCCGCCCCCAACAGCAGGAAGAGTTCCGCCTGCGGATGCTGCTGGCGGAAGTAGGCCAACGTGTCCACGGTGTAGGTAACGCCCTGGCGATCGGCTTCGTACCAGCTGACGGAAAAGTGTTCGTGCCCGGCGATGGCC
>JBBIQF010000487.1:0-5059 GCA_037442445.1 Planctomycetaceae bacterium | reverse complement strand
TGGCCGCGGTACACCAGGCGCCGCTGGCGGTCGAAGACGTAGAAGTCCGGCGTGCAGGCCGCCCGATACGCCTTGGCCACCGCCTGCGCCTCGTCGATCAGATAGGGGAACGTGTAGCCGCGGCGGCGGATCTCCTCGCGCATCTGCTCCGGGGAATCCTCGGGGTACATCTGGTAATCGTTGGAATTGATGGCCACCACGGCCACCCCGCGGGCCTGATACTCCCGCGCCAGTTGCGCGAAATAGTCGGCGATGTGCTTCACATAGGGGCAGTGGTTGCACAGGAACACGACCAACAGCGCCGGGGCATCGGCCAGATCGGCAAGCGACACCACCTTGCCCCACGGGTCGGGCAGCGAAAAATCGGGGGCTTCGGTGCCAAGCGGCAGCATCGTACTTGGGGTCAAAACCATGCTTTATCGTGCTCCATGATATGTTCAGGGTGGTTTTCGGTTTCGCACAACCGCGTGCGCCATTCTACGCAGCAGCCGGCAGGCGGAACAGGCAGCGGGCGGCGGCGGCGCTTTGGGCCGCTAGCTCTTCGGGCGATATGCCTCGCAGCTCGGCCAGTGTCCTGGCGGTGTGCACCAGCCGAGCCGGCTCGTTCCGCTTCTCCTTGCCCCGCAGCGGATGGGGCACCAGGTAAGGGCTATCGGTCTCGATGAGCAGCCGTTCGGCCGGCACCGCCCGGGCTGCCTCCCGCAGTGCCTGGAACTTGCGATTGGTGTACGTCACCGAGCCCGCAAAGCTGATGTAAAGCCCCAGGGCCAGGCATTCCTCGGCAAACTGGCGATCGCCGCTGAAGGCGTGGATGACACCGGCAAGCGGCCCCCGGCTGGCTGCCCGGCGGAGCATGGCCAGCACCTCGGCCTCGGCCTGGCGGCAGTGGATGATGGCCGGCAGGCGGACCTCGGCGGCCAGGGCCAGATGCCGCTCGAAATAATCCTGCTGCAACTCCAGCGGGGCGAAATCCCAGTAGCGGTCCAGGCCGGTCTCGCCGATGGCCACCACCCGGGGCCGGCGGGCCAGTAGCGCCACCTGGTCCCAATCGGCCGGCGCCGCCTCGGCACACGAGTTGGGATGGATGCCCACGGCGGCATAGACCTCGGCCCAGCGCTGGGCCAGGTCCACCACCGCCAGGCTGGATCGCGCCGAAAGCGCCGGGCATACGACGGCCTGCACCCCCGCCTGCCGGGCCCGCCGGATGACCTCCGCACAGTCGGAATCGAACTCCTCGGCATCCAGATGGGCATGGGTGTCGATCAGCTCCAGCGGCTGCGGGGCGCCACTGGACACGTCTTGCGCGGGGCGGGGCATGGTCACCTCATGGCCGGCCGGGCCCGTGACGTCGGGCCTGCCTCGTGCCTGGTGCAAGGGTGTGTACTGGGAAAAAAAGCATTCCTCACGCGGCCTCATGTGCCCGACAGGTCCACAATCCACGCCCCGGGCACATGGTGGAGTACCACCTGGCGGGCCAGATTGACCCACTGGGCGCAGCGGTCCAACACGGCGCTATCGGCCGTGGCCACCGGACAGCCGGCAGCCACCAGCGCCGCATCGGGGCTGGCCACCAGCTCCACGTCCCAGGGCCAGCCGGCCGAGGCGGCCATTTCCTCCATCAGGCGCTTCAGCCGGCCGCTGTTGGAAACCGGCCGGTCCAGATACCAGCGGCACCGGGCGATGCCGTGTTGCTTTAGCGTTTCACCCAGCAGTTGGAGGGCCGGGCGGGTTTCGGCCACGCGCCGGAAGCTCCCGTGCATGCTGGCCAGATCGCGGAAGGTTCCGTCCCGGGCGTGCAGGATCACGCCGCCGGCCAGCGCCGCTTCCACCGTGGTCAGGACATTGTATCCGTCCAGGGCCAGCGTTTGGCCGGCAACCGAGGACAAACCGAGTTGGCACGGTCCGCATCGGAGCAGGCCGCCCGGCCCACCGCCACCCGCTGGCGGGCATCCAACTGATACCGGTCGCCCACCAGTTTCAGAGCGCTGCCCGGCGCGTACCCCCGGCTGAGCAGCCAGGAGAGGTCGGCCGTAGCCTCACGCAACACCGGCCAGGCCGCCGGGCCAAACAAATGGGGATCCTCGGGATGCGGGCCGCGATGGGTTCGCGTATCGGGCAACGGGCAATCTCTGACGACGATCTCGGGCGAGCTATCTCTGATACGTCCCCATGAGCTCCCCTTCGCCCAAAATGTGCCCCTTCATGGCCGAAAGCAGATCGGACTTGGTCAGCCCCGGCTCCACCTCCAACTTCTTGTCCAGCGCGTAAAGCCGGAAACGGTAGCGGTGCACACCATGGCCGGGCGGCGGCATCGGCCCGCGATAACCGATCGTCTGCCCGCTAGGCCACGAGTTCTTGCCTTGCAGCGCCCCGGCCGGCTCGCTGGGCCGCAGCACTTTCTGCACCCCCTCGGGCAGGCCCTGGCACTCGGCGGGAATCTTGTACAGCACCCAATGGACCCACGGCTCCGGCGTAGGGGCGTCGGGGTCGTCCACCACCAGCGCCAATTCCTGGGTGCCGGCCGGCACGCCGCTCCAGGCCAGCGGCGGCGAAACGTCCTGGCCTTCGCCGGTGTACTTTCGCGGAATGGGCTGCCCCTGGGAAAACGCCGAACTGGTGACCTGGATTCGCGCTTGTGCCATGGTGGAATCTCCGGATGACGAGTCGGCGGGCGACGCGGCGGCCGGCCCGGCCGAGGGTGGACGCGGCGGCTGGACCGCAGGCCGGCACGCACAAATCGCAACCAACCCACCGGCCCACACCAGGGCCGCTACCCGAAAAGGCTCGAGGTCTCTCAAAATACCCGCCCGCCGAATGCCCATGACCTTGCCTCGAAACGAATCGATGAAATCTCCGATCGCGGCCGCACATTCAGTAGGGTGCGTGCTCGGCACGCACGCGCCCAAACCGTCGCCGCACGCAGGCGTGCCACAACCCCCGGCATGAACCGGCGGCTCGTCCGGGCACTATGTTCGCGTGGGTGCAAAGCACCCAGCCCACGGTCTATGTAGCCAATCTGCCCGCCGCCGACCGGCGTGTCAATACCTTGGCGGCCTATCGCACCCAACAAAGGGCGTCCTAGGCGGAGCAATCGTTGCAATCCGCCGCATCCGGCGCCTTCATTGGCAGCGGTGCTTGACTCATTCCCCAAGAGACCTATGGTTGCGTAGATGCGCAAGCCGCGCCCCAGGGGCGAAGGGCTTTGCGGTGCCGTGCCGGCCACGGGCCTTTGCCATATCCGCACCGCATGGCCCCCTTAGGCTCTGAGGCTTGATGGCGATTGCCGCTCGGTCGGGATGAGGCTCCTTCGATGCGTGTCGAGTACATCAACCCCTTCATCGCCTCGCTGAAGAACACCTTTCGGACCATGCTGGGTTGCGAAGCCCAGCGGGGGCAACTGGCGGTGAAGAACAGCAATCACGCCCATCATCCCATCAGCGGCGTGATCGGGCTGTCGGGCAAGGCCGTGGGCACCGTGGTTGTGAGCTTTTCGCGCGAGGTGGCCCTCCGGGCCGCCTCGACCATGCTCATGACCGAGGCCACCGAAGTCAACGAAGACGTGCTCGATGCGGTCGGCGAGCTGACCAACATGGTGGCCGGCGGCGCCAAAGCGCAGTTGGAAGAGTTCCAGTTGATGGTGAGCCTGCCCAACGTGATCACCGGCCAGGACCACGAAGTCCACTTCCCCTCGAACGTCACTCCCCTGTGCATCCACTTCCAAACCCCGTGGGGGCCTTTGACGTTGGAGGTGGGATTCGCCCCGCTGGAAGTGCCTGCCAGCACCCCCAAGCCGGTCGCCACCGCCTGAACCCGGGCAAAAGTACCGACTGCGGCAAGGCCCTCTCGAAGGCACCGGCGCCGCAAGCGGCACACGTTTCTAGGACAAGTGCGCATTCTGCGCGAGCCCTCCTGCGCACCGATTCGGTTCTTTCTCTGGCGTGGGCGGCGCTGGCTTCCCCTCTGGCGTGCCTGCCACTGTTGCCATAAGCTGGGACCGGCTGGAACGCCGGGTCTGGCGTGCTCGCCACGGCTCAGCCTCTTGCAATCGCTCGAAATCCCAGCGCACAAGGAGCGGACGATGACTCGTTGGAATCGCCGGCAACTGTTTGGCTATAGCACCGCAGCACTGGGTGCCAGCTTCGTGTTGCGGGCAAGCCGGCCTGCCCGGGCAGCTCAAGCCAAAGTGCATGAAGTGAAAGTGATCAGCTTCGAGCCGAACCTGTATCACGGCTGGCCCACCTTGGCCCGCCGCCGGAACGGCCAGTTGCTCCTGGTGTACTCCGGCGGGCGCGAAGCCCATGTGTGCCCATTCGGCCGGGTCGAGCTGATGCAGTCCGACGACGGAGGCCAAACCTGGGGCTGGCCGCGGGTCCTCTTGGATAGCGCCATCGACGACCGCGACGCGGGGGTGGTGGAGACGGCCAAGGGGTCCATTCTGGTAACCACCTTCACCTCGCTGGCCTACGAATCGCTCCTGATCCAGGCCGAGCGGCGGGCCCAAGAAAAAAAGCCCCATTGGCCCGAAGAAAAACGGAAACGCTGGCAAGCCGCCCATCGCCGCCTGACCGCCGAACAGCGCAAGGCCGAGTTGGGGCAGTGGATGATCCGCTCGACCGATGGAGGCGTAACCTGGTCGACCCGGTATTGGTGCCCGGTCGATAGCCCCCACGGTCCCGTGCAACTGAGCGACGGCCGATTGCTGTACGCCGGCAAAGAGCTGTGGCATGGCCAGCACCGCATCGGCGTCTGCGAGTCGACCGACGATGGGGTAACCTGGCGCTGGCTGGCCACCATCCCCACCCGGCCGGGCGATAGCCACGAGAACTACCACGAATTGCACGCGGTCGAGGCGGCCAACGGCCGAATCATCGTCCAAATCCGGAATCACAATACCGCCAATGCGGGGGAGACCTTGCAGAGCGAGTCCACCGACGGCGGGAAGACCTGGAGCCAGCCCCACCCTATCGGCGTGTGGGGCCTCCCCTCGCACCTCCTGCGGCTCCGCGATGGCCGACTGCTGTTGACTTACGGCTATCTGCGAAAGCCCTTCTGCATTCTA
>JBBIQF010000486.1:0-5066 GCA_037442445.1 Planctomycetaceae bacterium | reverse complement strand
GACGCGAGTGACTGGTCCAACCATTATGTCTACACTCATGCAGCCGGGACGGCGGGCACCACGACTCAGTTCTGGGCCTGGCGCTGGGCCTGGACCGCCTGCGCCGGCGGACCCCCCTGGAAAGCCAACTGAAGGTAATCCACCGTGATGGCCAGCGCCTCGCTGATGTAGTGGTCGCGCTTGATGTCGGTCGTCGCCCCCTCCTGGAGTTCTTCCAATTGCTTTTCCTCTTCGCGGTCTGCGTTGAGTTCGGCCCGCTCGGCCAGGAACTTCTGCTCGTTGAGGGTGACGAACTTCTTCTTTTTCTGCTCTTCGTAGCGGGCGATGTTCCGCTTGATCCGCTGGAACTCCTCCGAGGCCTCCACCCGGGCGTTGGAAAGCTGCTGCAAGCGGGCGACCAACCCCTTGTTCACATACCCGAACCGCTGGTGTTCCTGCGGCGGCACCTGGTCGAACGGCAGGGCGTAATCCAGGTCGGCTTCGGAGATATCGGCCAGGTGCGAGGTGATGGAGGGCCACACGATATCGGCCAGCACGCCCCGCTTCTGGGTGCTATCGCCGTCCGGCCGATAGAACTGCTGCATGGTGATCTTCAGCGCCCCCAGTTTGGCCAGATTAGGCAGCCGGAACAGCTCCTCGCCCAAGTCGCGGAGGCTTTGCACCGTACCCTTGCCATGCGTGGCGTAGTCGCCCACGATGAGCCCCCGGCCATAGTCCTGGATGGCCCCTGCCAGAATCTCGCTGGCCGAGGCACTGAACTTGCTAATGAGGACCACCATGGGGCCTTTCCAGGCCATGCCGCTTTCGACATCGGGATAGGGGTGCACGCGGCCATCGGCATCCTTGACCTGCACGATGGGCCCTTCGTCGATGAACAGGCCGGTCAGGCTGATGGCCTCCTGGAGCGAGCCGCCGCCGTTGCGCCGCAGGTCCAGCACCAGGGCATCGACCCCCTGGTGGTTGAAGTCCTCCAGGATGCGGCGGACGTCGCGGGTGGTGCTTTTGAAATTGGGGACCCCGGCCCGCGCGGCATCCATGTCCATGTAGAAGCTGGGCAGGTCGATGACGCCGATCTTGTAGGGCCGGCCGTCGGGCCGCCGCCCCGCCTCGAACACCTTGCTGCGGGCCTCGCTATCTTTCAGCTCCACGGCGGCCCGGGTGAGTTCGATGATCTTCCGCTCTTTGCTGCGGCCGCGCATGATCTCCAGCCGGACCACCGTTCCTTTCGGCCCGCGAATCAGCTTGACCACGTCGGAAAGCTTCATGTCCACCACGTCTTCGATCGGGCCGTCCTTGCCCTGCCCGACGCCGATGATCTTGTCTTCGACCTTCAGCCGGCCATCGCGTTCGGCTGGGCCGCCCGGAATGAGCTTGTTGACCACGGTGTAGCCATCGACCGACTGGAGCGCCGCCCCGATCCCCTCCAGGTTCAGCCGCATCTGGATGAGGAAGTTGTTCACCGTATCGGCCGACATGTAGCTCGTATGCGGATCGAAGCTGGAACTCAGCGCCGTAAGATACATTTCCAAGAGTTCGTCGTTATCGGTCTGGTGCATCCGCCGGGCGAAGTTGTGGTAGCGGCGCTTGAGGCGGTCGAGCCATTCTTTCATCTCTTCCTCGGCGGAAATGGCGGGCTCGGCCGGCTTCTGCCCCGAGGCCTCGGCCTTGCGGGCCTCTTCCATTTCCCTGGCATCCAAAATGGACCTTTTGCCCGAGGCCTCGGCCTTGCGGGCCTCTTGGCGTTCCTTTTCCAGCCGGTCCGCCTTGAGCACCAAGAGATCGTACTTGATGCGCTTGCGCCAGCGGTCGCGGGCCTCGACCTCGCTGCGCGGGAACTGGGCCGTGTCGCGGTCCACGACCATCTCCTCGTCCACGGTGAAGTCGTGCCGCATGGCCAGGAACTCGTCCACCAGGCGGACCCGCTCGTCGACCCGCCGCAAGAACGTCTGGAAAATGCTGTAGGCCAGCCCCACATCCCCCTTCTTGACGGCGATGACCTCGCGCTGCCGGGCCATGAAGGCGTCCACATCGGACTGGTAGAAGTACACCTTCATGGGATCGAGCATCTTGATGAACTGCCGCACGCAGCGATTGGCGATCTCCTCGTCCAGGGGGTGCTTGCTGAGATGCTCGCGCCGCAACAGCGAGGCGACGATCTGCGCGATCTGCCGATCGCGTGCCGTGGGCCCTTGCGGATCGGCCAAGGCCAACGCCGGGGCCCCCGCCACGAGGAGAAGGAACGTGCCCACCACGGCAATACGCCACGAACCCATCCGACCAGGCCGTTGCATCAACTGCTCCTCACCTGCGAAGAGACGTCTTGAACTCGCGCCTGCCGGCACCACCCCGGCCGCCAGCGCCTGAAAGGGGTTGGTCCATCCATGCTCCGCCAGTCCGCACCCCTACCGGCGGGGCGGCCGCTGCCGCCGGCGCACACTCTACCCACGCATCCTACCCGCAAACCCCCTGGCAAACAAGGCCGCGGCCGACCTTTGCCGGTTTCCGAACTCCCGGACCAAGCCCGCGGCGACCCGCCGGCCGCCTACAGGCCACGCCCTCAGCCCCCGGCGGCGCGCCCGACTGCCCCCGGCCGCCGGCCACCGGTCATAGCGACCGGCACACCACCGGATGGTCAACGTGGGCCCGCCAGGGGGCCACCCGTTCGATAATCGCCGAAACCACCAGCGGGTCCGGCCCCAGCGGCCGGGCTACCACCCACTCCTTGGCCCCGTCGGCAGCCCGCTGAGTGGCCACCGCGGCGACGACCTCCTCATACAGTTTGCCGGGAAACAGCAAGTGCGGCTGGACCACGATCCGCTGTGCCGGGCTGGCGGCCATGCGTCGCAGCCCCTCGGCCAGCGACGGCCTGGCCATCGCCAGAAAACACCAACCCCCGTTGGGCCCATCGGCCACGTCCCGCAACTCGGCAAACCGCCGCATCTCCTCCAGGGCCGAGGCCTCCCGGCTGCCTCGCCCCACCAGCAGCACCGCCGTCGCCTCGCGGCCAACGTGTGCCAGGCCCGCCAGCGACTCGTCGAATCGCCGGCGCGAAAGCTCCACGATCGCCTCGCAACAACCCAGATGCGGCGCCTGGATGACCTCCAGCCCCGGATACCCCGACGCCGCCGCCCCAAGCGCCGCCGGAATGTCCCGCAGCACGTGTCCGGCCGCAAACAACAATAGCGGCATCGCCACGATCCGCCCCACGCCCCGCTCGACCATGCGGCTGACCCCCTCGGCGATCGTGGGCGACGCGAACTCCAAGAAACAACCCTCGACCGGTACCCCCACCCCCTCGCGTAGCGCCCCCACCACCCTGGCAAACGCCTCGATCCCTTCCGGCTCTTGCGTACCGTGCCCGACAATCAATAGTCCAATGCGACGCATCCGCCTTGCCTGATTCCGACGCAACCCTGGCGCCGGGCACCCGATTGCCCTGTGCGCCACGCACCGAGGCCGTCACAGCGGCCTAGGCCACTGGGCGGCCCGCTGTCGCATCCCGGCTTCTACCCCATTCTACGATTCCCCCAACCGTAGGGGAAAAATTGCCTGCCGGCCCCCATCGGCTTGCCAACTCTCCGAGCATTCGGCACACTGGAAACCCCCCTTCCGCCTTCCCTCCCGCCGAAGAAAGGACACTACCTTGACGACCTGGCGAACCCCGTGCACCGGTTGGCTTGGTTTGATCGGCTGGCTTGCGGCCAGTGTGGCATTTTCGGCAGAGCTCGAAGGGTGGACGCGATTCCGCGGCCCCAACGGGGCCGGCCAAGCCGATAGTCCCGATATCCCCCTGCGTTGGACACAGGCCGACTACCGGTGGCGCGTCGCACTGCCGGGGGTGGGCTACTCGTCGCCGGTGGTACACGGGGGCCGGCTGTTTATCACCTCGGCCGATCCCCAAACCGCCCGCCAGACACTTTGGTGCCTCAACACCGCCGATGGCTCAGTGGCCTGGCAGCATCAGGTCGATTCCAAGCCCCACCCCAAGCATCGCTTCAATTGCTACGCCTCGTCCACGCCTGCTTTGGACGATTCCAATGTGTATTTCTGTGCATGGACGGCCGAAGGGGTCCGGCTGTTGGCCCTTCGGCAAAGCGACGGCCAGCAGGTCTGGCAGCGCGACCTGGGCCCCTTCGTGGGCGAGCACGGCTTCGGCACCTCGCCCATGCTGTTTGGCGACTTGGTGATCGTCTCGAACGACCAGGACAGGACCAGCTATGTCATCGCGCTGGACCGCGCCACCGGCTCGCCCCGCTGGCGAACCGACCGCCGCAGCGAAAAGGCCGGCTACGCGACGCCCTGCATCTGGCAGCCCCCGCAGGGCAAGCCGCAATTGATTCTCAGCTCGTGGGCCCACGGGGTTACCGGCCTGGACCCCCAGACCGGCTGCCTCCTCTGGGAACTGCCGGTGTTCCAGAACCGTGTGGTCGCCTCTCCGGTGGTGGCTGGCGGTCTGGTCTTCGCTTCGGCTGGGGTGGGCGGCGTGGGGCGTGAAATGTACGCCATCCAGCCCGGCAACCCCGAGCAAGGCACGCAAGCCCGTGTGGCCTATGCGCTGGAAGGTCCGCTGCCCTACGTGCCCATGCCCGTGGCCAAAGGCAACCTGCTGTTCTTGTGGCAGGACCGGGGCGTGGTCAGTTGCCTGGACGCCCTTTCGGGCAAGGTGCTGTGGCGCGAGCGGGTCGGCGGCGAGTTCTTCTCCTCCCCTATCCGCATTGGCGATCGGCTGTACAACACCTCGCGCGACGGGCAGATGGTGGTGCTGGCCGCGGCCGAAAAGTACGAACTCTTGGCCCGCTTTGCGCTGGGCGAGGCGACCCACAGCACCCCGGCCGTCACCCCTGACAGCCTCTACCTCCGCACCGTGTCGCACGTGATGGCCCTGCCGGGCAAGAAGCGCTAGGAGCCAATCCCAAAATGCGTGCTTCGGGTTACCAAGCACGGGAGTTGTAAGTTGTAGAACGTCGGAAATGGCCCGACGTTGGGACCAGCCGCCGGGCCCACGAGGTGCCCCACGAGCCGGGCCCGTAAGGGCCCGGTGTGGCTGGCGGTTTACCAACGCCCGT
>JBBIQF010000485.1:0-5067 GCA_037442445.1 Planctomycetaceae bacterium | reverse complement strand
CCGCTCGGAGGAGGTCGTGATCGTCGGGGCGCATTACGATTCGGCCATGCACACCCCGGGGGCCAACGACAACGCCAGCGGCGTGGCAGCCCTGTTGGCCCTGGCAGAGCGGTTCCACGGCCGACCCCTGGACCGCACGCTCCGCTTCGTGGCCTTCGCCGCCGAGGAATGGCCCTTCTTTCAGACCGAAAAGATGGGCTCCTGGGTCTATGCACGCAAGTGCCGCCAACAGGGCGACCGCATCGTCGCCATGATCAATCTGGAGACCATCGGCTATTACACCGATACGCCGGGTAGCCAGCGCTATCCGCTCGTGGTGGGCGGGCTGTATCCCAGCACCGGCAATTTTGTGGCCATCGTGGGCGACGCCGCCTCGGCCGGGTTGGTCCGCCGCGTGGTGGCCGCCTTTCGGCAAGACGAGCCCTTTCCCTGCGAGGGGGCGGCCGTGCCCCGTTTGATCCGCGAGGCGGGCCTTTCGGACCACTGGGCCTTTTGGCAAGAAGGCTATCCCGCGGTCATGGTGACCGATACCGCCATGTTTCGCTACCCATATTACCACCAGCCGGAAGACACCCCGGAAAAGATCGACTACCTGCGGCTTGCCCGCGTGGTGCGGGGCCTGGAACAGGTGGTGCAGCGGCTGGCCACCTGCGAGTAGATGGGCCCGCGGGTAACTCGGGCCATCCCCGCCGGGTGACGCGTCCCGCGTCCACCCGATGGGCTCGCCCCGCCGCCAGGCGATCGCTCGTCCCGCGGTGCCGGCGCTATGGGGCCACGTTTTCGGCAAGGCTGCGGATGAGTTCCCATGCCTGCTCGACATGCCGGCGCTCGGTGTGGGTCTGGCCCACGCACAGGCGAAGCGTGAACTTGCCATCCAGCCGCGTATGGCTAAGCAATAGCTTGCCCGAGCGGTTCAGGGCATCCAGCAGCCGCTGGTTGGCCTCGTCGCCGGCCCGGAGGCGGAAGCAGACCAGGTTGAGCGGCACCGGGGCGGCCAGCTCGAACCGCTCGTCCTGGCCCACCCATTGGGCGAACTCGTGGGCCCAGGCCACATGGTTGCGGATTTTCTCCTGGATGGCCTCCACGCCGAACAGCCGCAGCACAAACCACAGCTTCAAAGCGCGGAACCGCCGGCCCAAAGGCACCTGCCAGTCGCGGTAGTCGATCACCGCACCGGACTGGCTGGCCGGGTTCTGCAGGTATTCGGGCCAGATGCCCAGTGCGCCCACAAGTGCGTTGCGATCGGCCACGTAGAAGCAATCGCAGTCGAAATTGGTGAACATCCACTTGTGGGGGTTGAAGCAGTAGCTATCGGCCAGTTCCAAGCCGTTCTGGAAGTGGCGGAACTCGGGGCAGATGGCGGCCGTGCCCGCAAGCGCCGCGTCCACATGCAGCCAGACGCCGTACTGCCGGCAGATGGCACCGATTTCCGGAAGCGGGTCCATGGCCGTCGAGAAGGTGGGCCCCACGGGTGCGCCGACGATGGTGGGGATGCAGCCGCTGGCCCGGTCCTGGACGATGGCCGCCTCCAGGCACTCGGGGCGCATGGCGAAGTGCCGGTCCACGTCGATCCGCCGCAAATTGTCGCTCCCCAGGCCGGCGATCCGCACCCCCTTTTCCACCGAGGAATGGGCCTGCGTCGAGGTATAAGCCACCAGCGGCGCACGCACGCCGCTGCGGTTGGCCTGGCCAGCGGTGGCCCGCTCCCGCGCCGCCACGATGGCGCACAGCGTGGCCGACGAGGCGCTATCCTGGAGCACCCCGCCGCCGCTGGAGGTGGATTTGAAACGTTCGGGCAGCCCCAGTAGATCCACCAGCCAATCGAGCACATGGGTCTCCAGTTCGGTGCACGCCGGGCTGGTGGCCCACAACATGCCCTGCACCCCAAGGCCCGAGGAGACCAGGTCGCCCAGGATCGACGGCCACGAGTGGTTCGAGGGGAAGAACCCGAAGAAGTTGGGCGACTGCCAGTGCGTCAGGCCCGGCAGGATGATCTCTTCCAGGTCGGCAAGCACGGCCTCGAAAGGCTCCGGCTGTTGGGGGGCAGCCCCCGGCAGCCTCGCGCGCACCTGCCCCGGCTCGACCTGCGAAAGCACCGGAAACTGCTCGACGCGCTCCAGATAGTCTGCCAGCCAATCGATCACCTGCCGGCCGTAGCGGCGCAAATCGTCGTAACGCATGGTACACACCGATGCGGGGCCAAGGCGTGGCACAACCGCCGGGGCCGGCACCTCCGGCCGCGGGCATTGCCAGGCACCTTATCGTAGCACCCGCACCGGTGGCGCCTATCGGCCCGTGCTGCGGATGGCCCATTGCTTTTTCCCCCACCAACCGGCACACTACACTGCAAATGACCTCTCGAAGTGCAGGCCGTGCGTATGCGCCAAGGAAGTCCTCCGGTGAGCCGTTCTCCCCAGTCCAGCGAGGTATCGCCATCCCCGCCGGTCGTGCTCAAGAACCCCGTGCTGGCCGGCTTTCTGGCCTGGCTCGTGCCGGGCCTGGGGCACCTCTATCAGGGCCGGATTGCCAAGGGGGTGCTCTTCTTCGCCTGCCTGATGAGCACCTACGCCTACGGCTGCTATCTGGGGGGAAGCCGGGAGACGGGTTGGGCCCGCGTCGTGTACCTGGCGTGGCACGAGGACGACAAGCGACTGTTCTTCCTGTGCCAAGTGGGCATGGGGCTGCCCACGATGCCGGCGGTCATCCAAGCCAGCCGGGTCCGCAACGGCAAACAACCGCTTTGGAACGGGTTCATGGCCCCGCCGCGCATCGGCCCGCCACGCGACGACGCCCCCACCGACCTTTCGCTCGACGAACTCCATCGCCGGCTGCACATGTACTTCGAGCTGGGGACGCTCTACACCGCCATCGCAGGCCTGTTGAATGTGCTGGCCATCTACGACGCCTGGGCTGGACCCGTCATGCCCGAAGAAGAAAAATCCGAAGAGGGCAAGGACGAGGCCCCGCCGGACCGGGCGCAGAAAGAGTCGTAATCCCGCAATGTGGCAGTGCGCCTGCGGACCCCATGTTTGAGACGGCTGGCCGGCCCGCTTTCCACGAGCGGCAAGCCCTACGGGGTCCAACCGAATCCCTGATCCCGCAATCCATCGTCCTGAGACTCTGCTGCTATCCGCCATGGCTATCAACCCGCTTTGGTACGCTTTGCCTTTGATCGTCACGGTGAGCCTGGTTTACGCGGCCACCCGGCACGAGGAGATGGGGCCCATCCTGCGGCACGCCCTGCGTGTGGCGGTGTGGATCGTGGGGTTCTTGGCGATCGGCTTTGTGGTCCTGGCCGTGTTGTCGTGGTGGGTGTGAAGGGGCCGGGGTGGCCGGTACGCGGTTGCGGGCCGGAGGAAGGGGCCACGGCAAACAGGGACGCCATGTCGTTGAATCCCGCACAGCACGAGGCGGTGACGACGCTCCGCGGGCCGCTGTTGGTGTTGGCCGGCGCCGGTAGCGGCAAGACCCGCGTGGTGACGTACCGGATCGCCGAATTGATCCGCCACGGGACGCCGCCGGAGCGGATTCTTGCGGTCACCTTTACCAACAAGGCGGCGCGCGAGATGCAGGAGCGGGCCGCGGCGCTCTTGGGCCGGCGGCTCCGGCAAAAGCCGGAAATCTCGACCTTCCATTCGCTGTGCGTGCGGATTCTGCGGCGCCATGCCCGCCGGCTGGGCTACCCGCCGGAGTTCGCCATCTACGACCGGGGCGAACAGGAGGGGTTGGCCCGGCGGGTGCTCCGCGAACTCAAGGTGGCCGATGCCCTGCTCCGCCCCGCGGACCTCGTGGGCTGGATCGGGCGGTGGAAGAACGCCGCCATCCGCCCGGCCGAGGCCGCCCGAGGGGCCCAGACCGACCGCGAGCACCTGGCGGCCGCCGCCTACCGGCGCTACCAGAACGCCTTGACGTCGGCCGGGGCGGTGGACTTCGATGACCTGCTGCTTTTGGTCGAGGAGCTTTTCTCGCGCTTCGAGGAGGTCCGCCAGGCCGAGGCCGCCCGCTTCGACCATATCCTCGTCGATGAGTACCAGGACACCAACGCCACCCAGTACCGCATTGTCAAAGCATTGGCGGCGGGCCATCGCAACCTCTGCGTGGTCGGCGACGACGACCAGTCGATCTATGGCTGGCGGGGGGCCGAGGTGCAGCACATCCTCCACTTCCCGCGCGACTGGCCCGACGCCAAGATCGTGCGCCTGGAAACGAACTACCGCTCCACACACGAAATCCTCGCCTGGGCCAACCGGCTGATCGCGTACAACAAGGCCCGGCACCCCAAGGTGCTGCGGGCCACGGCCCACGGGCCGCAGCCACGCATCCTCCAATTCCCCGACGAACAGGCCGAAGCGCAGGGCGTGGTCCGCGACATCCTCGGCCGGCTCCGCAGTTCCCAATGCCCGCCGGGCGAGCTGGCCGTGCTGTTCCGCACCAACGAGCAGCCCCGAGCGCTGGAAACCGAACTCCGCCGGGCCGGCGTGCCCTACATGCTGGTCGGCGGCATGTCGTTCTACGACCGCAAGGAGGTCCGCGACCTGCTGGCGTATCTCAAGCTGGTCTGGCAGCCGCGGGACGAAGTGGCCCTGCTGCGGGTCATCAACACGCCGCCGCGGGGCATCGGCCAGGGGACGCTGGCCCGACTGCGCCAAGAGGCGCTTGAACAAGGCCGCCCCCTGTGGGACACCCTGGCCGACGCCGCCCAACGCGACCATCTCCCCCCGCCGGCGCGCCGAGGCATCGCCGCGCTCCGCCGCACCATCGAGGCCTACCACGCGGCCGCAACCCACCGCAGCCCCGCCGACATCCTCCGCCACCTCGTGGACGAGGTCGGCTACCGCCAGGAAATCCAGCGCCACTACCGCGACCCCGCCGAGCAGCAAAGCCGCTGGGCCACCGTCGAAGAGATCATCAATGCCGCCGCATCCTACGCCGAACAGCCCGATGCCACCCTGGCAGGGTTCATTCAAGAAATGACCCTCAGCACCTTCGACGACGGCCGGCAAAAGGAACTCCAAAGCCGCCCCGATGCGGTGGTGCTGCTGACCCTGCACGCGGCCAAGGGCCTCG
>JBBIQF010000484.1:0-5068 GCA_037442445.1 Planctomycetaceae bacterium | reverse complement strand
TGCACCTCCGGCTGATGGCCGCCTTCGGCGACAGCCTCATCGCCCGAAAATGCGGACCCGATGTCGCACGCCAAGCAGCCCAACAGGCCGCCGATGTGCTGGCCGCGGGCACCCCTGGCCACCCCGCCTACACCGCACGGCTGGAGGAGTTCGATCGCTGGCTGCGCGCCGATGGCCACCGCCGCAACCCCGGCACTACCGCCGATCTTGTCGCCGCCGCCCTGTTCGCCCTGCTGAGGCAATAGAACTTCCATGCTCGTACGAACGGGAAACCACGAGCCGGGGGCGTCAGCCCCCGGTGCGGCCAGCTAGGAGCCGGCTCCAGGAGCGGGGTCCGTAAGCCACGAGTCGGGGGCGTGAGTATCCATGCTAAAATAAGTCGGCCGTAAATGGTTTATGCAGATGCCGCGCTCGGAGAAATCGTATAGTTCCACTCGCCAAGAAAAGCAAGCCGCGTTAGCCGCAACGCTGTAAACTCGTCCTCCAACGCCGATACCTCCGCCGCGTAACGACTCCGGTCCAGCTCCGCCTCGATCCATAATCCCCCGCCGCCCGCAGGAACGCACCTCGGTGTACGAGGTTTCTGCCGAAACCAAGTGGCTGTAGTACAGCAAACAGCCCGAAAACAGCCAACTTATGTGGGCACGGCTCTTAAGACTGGCGGAGAGTCGTTGCTAGGGCCGGGTGCGGCGGGGCAACAAGCGGCGCACCGCGTCCAACAGCAGATCCTGGCGTGCGGCCTGCTGGGGGTCCGGCGGCTGTTCGGGCCGGGCGATGGTCGTGTTGTCGATCGGCGTGTCGATGCCCAACACCCCGATCGTTCCACCTCCGGCGACGGAAAGGGTGAGCAACCCCTGGCGGGCGCGGCCGGCAGGATAGGTCAGCCCCAAAGCCGCCAGCATCTGGCCCAAGAGCACCGAGTCGTCCCCTGGGCTATGCTCGGCATTGAGGATCAGCACGTTCTTGCCGCTGCGCAGATGGGCCAGCGCCGCTTGGAGCGGGCGCTGGGGCAGGGGGCGGTCGTTATCGGCGAAGACGATCAGGTCGCTCGGCTCCTCCAGCCGCGAGTTGGCAAAGGTCCAATAGTGCCGGCCCAAGAGGACGAATGCGAAATGGCAGCCGCTGCCGTCATCTGCCCCCCACGCGGCCCGCCGGTAGTCTTCGTAAAGCAAGACGCGCGGCGATTTCCATTGGCGGAAAGGTTCGCTTTGGGCCAGCGCCGGGGTGTCCAGCAGCCAGGCCACGGCCTGAAGCCACAGGCGGTAGTTGTCGGCGTAGCACAGGAACACGTCGCCGAACATGTTCTGGTCGCCGGCCACGACGATCCGGCCGCGGCCGAAGGTTCGCGCCAGCACCACCCCCAGAGGCCCCGAACGCTCGCCCGGGTCGCGGCGAAAATTGCCGCAGAACCCCGGCACCGCGTTCTCGCCGAACCGCGGGTTGGTGCAGGCATCGTCCCACGACGGGGGGCTGTTCCAGGCCACGGCCCAGCGCGGGTCGACGCATCCGCCCGTCTGCAAGGCGATGCATTCCAGCCCGCTTGTTACCGGGTGCTGGGCCAGCCGTTCGACCGCGATCCACCCACTGCCGGCCGCCAGCGTCCATGGCGGAGCGTCGCACGCCGCGTCGGTGAACGACTCCAGCCCCAACTGCTCAAATAGCGGCATCAGCCGATAGGTGTGGTAGTAAACGTTCGTGTGGTCGGTAATGACCAGCAGCGAGCCGCCTTGGGCCACAAACTGGCCAGTGGCTTCGATCTCGCCCACCAAGAACGGCGGGCGCTCGGCCGAGACCAGATTGATAAACAACAGGCCGCACGATGCCAGCCGCGACGCGTCGAGCCTCCCTTGGCGATGGAACTCCAGCGGGACGCCCCGGTTCCGCAGATACTCCAAGGCCCTGTGGTAACCGTGCAGGTGGTGGTAATCGTGTTCGCCGGGGCGCAGCCCGTAGGGGGAAAGGTCGTTGGCATGGACCGCATCGACCAGAATCGGCCGGGGCGCAGGGCAAAGCGGCGGCAACCCCTCGGCCGCCGGGCACGGCAAGCAAGCGCTTCCGGTAGCCCATGCGGCAGCCGAAAGCACGACAATCGCTCCGCAAAGCCATCCCCCGGTGCTCGGCCGCGCCGCTTGCAGGCCCCGCGTGGCGGTAGCAGGTGCCATGGCTGTCTCCCATTGAGCCCAAATGCCCCCCTGCGGGCAGTATAGCACACCGCCCAGGCCGCCTTTGCCGACCCAGAACGAGCCAGGGGCCTATCGGCCCGGTTACCGCCGGCATCAAGCCGGGGCTGGTGGACCGCCGTGTGGCCACGCGCCGGCGGCTCGCCGTTGCGGCCGCGCGCCGGGCCCTTCTTACGGCTGCAACCGTTCCGCAAGGGGCGGAATGGAGCGTTTCAGCCCGTTGCGCAAGCCTTTGAGGGTATCGACGAATCGCTGGTAGCTTTTCGGGGGGTTCGAGGCGGCTTCTTCGGCCTTTTCGGCAGTTTCCAACAGCCGCTGGATATTCTCGAGCACCTCGGCGTCGGCCTCCTCGTAGTGTCGGAGTTCTTCCAGTCGTTCTTTCAACCCCTTGGCGGCGTTGCGGACGCCCTCGCGGGCCTCCTGGGCATCGAGCAGTTTTCCCAGCCGCATCGCTTCCGGCGCGGGCATCAGTTCGATCTCTTCGATGCGCGGCATTCCGGGCCGCCGGGGGGCCGTGCGGATCTTCCAGGCCTGGTCGCGGACCTGCTGGGGCACGTTGACCTCCAGGCGGAGCGTGTGATAGATGGCCACCGCCGCGGCTCTCTGGAACAGCGAGCGGCTGTGGTGGAGGACCAGGTTCTGCCGTTTGGTGGCTTCGGTGGCCTTGGACGCCTTGTCCAGCGCGGTGCGGATGCGCACGATGGGAATGCTGTAGGCGATGCCGACGCCCCGGGCCTCTTGCGACTCGGCGCGGAACTTTTCGTCCAGGCGGCGGAGTTCGTGGCGGATGGTCTCGGCCACGCGGTCCTCGGCCTTCATGCTGATGATGCCCACCAGTTCGCCCCGCTCGTTCAGCGCCGGGCCGCCGCTGGAACCCGGGTTCACATTGCCGTCGATCTGATAGAAATCGAACCCCTCGATGTGCATCACGGTGGTTACCGTGCCGGCGCCGATGGTGTTGCGGGCCGTCATGCCCGGCGCAATCGACGGGTTGCCGATGATAAACACCTTTTGGCCGCGGGGCACATTGTTGTCGGCCACAAGCGGGACCGGGGCCCGGTCCACCTCGGCGACTTCCAAGAAGCACAAGTCTTCGGGCACGTTCTCGTACACGATCGCCTTCGGCTTGTAGGTGACCGCGCTGGGGGTCGAGAAGTGGAGTTTGGTTTCCTCCAAAAAGGCGTCTTCCATCACGTGGGCGTTGGTCGCCACGAGGTTCTTGGCGATGACAAAGCCCGTGCCATTGGCCAGCGGATGCTCCACTAGGCACACGGCGTCTTGCTTGCCCGAGACGGCGGCAGGGACCTCCACCGGCGGCGGAAGCGGGCGTGCGTCGGCCGCCTGCGCCGGAGGTGCAGATGCCCCCGGCAGGCCTGCGATTTCCGGCGAGGGCGAAGGCGCCGGAACAGGCCGCATCCCCGGCGGCACCGGAGACGATGGCCCCGGTCCGCGCCGAGCGCCGCTTCCAGCGGGAAAGTCCTGCCGGCCGGAGGGCGGCCCTGCCGGCCCCGAAAAGCGCCCCGCAGGCGGGCCGTCGAACCAGGACAAACGCGAAGGCGGCCCGCCTCCGGCAAACCCCATCGCCGGAGGCCCGACGAGTGTTGTGCTCAGCGGCTCCAATTCCAGTTTGGTGATGCGGAAAACCGTGCCGCCGCTAACGCCAATCGCCAATCGGTTCCACGGGAGAATGCCCCAGGCTAGCTGATCCAGGGTCAACCGCGTCTCGTCGCCGCGGAAATCGACAATCTTTTTCCCGTCGCAGGTCACCTGGACGAAGTTCTGCCGCACCAAGAGCTCGATCGTGCTCGGCTTGCCGGGCGAAAACAGTTGCCCCCGAAAAGTCGTTTCGTTGCGGTCCGCAGGCGCGCCGTCCACCAGGCTCAAGCCGCTGATCTTGGAAGGGGATGCTTCCAGAACCACCATGTTACGGCGATTGTTGGGCAGCGGGAAAAACAGGTTCAGCGATTCGGTCCCGCTGAGCCTTTCGGCAACCACGGTCCAGCGGAACTCGCGGGGAACGCTACAGGGCATCAGCAAAATCGAGCGCGGGTTAGCATCGCCCTTGGCCTCCGGCGAAACGATGCCGTCCGCGCCCATCCGCCACCTGGGTCCAATCACCTGCCAGCCCCGATTGAGTTCGGCCATCAGGTCGAAGCGCTGGCCCAACTGCCAGGCACTGAACAGCGGCCGGCCAAAAGGCGTTCCGGGGGGACCACCAGGCGTGGCGAACTGCTCGCGCCCGGATGGAGGCATGTCGCCGGGGGAACCTGGCACGCCGGCCGGCGCGGCTGGGGTGCTGGCCGTTTCGGAGGCTTTGGCAGGCGAATCGCCGGGCTTCGGGCTGGCCGGGGCGGCGGCCTGGCCTGGCGCTGCGCCGCTAGCGGCATCCGCGGGTTTGGCGGCTGCCTCCGTAGCGGACGGGGCGGCCTGTTTAGCCCCACCCGCCGCAGAGAAAAGCGGCTCGAACATCGCGCGGAACAACCCGCCACCTTCCTCGGTTTTGGGCTCGCTGGCCGACGTCTCCGCCGGGGCCTTTTGGGCGGGCTTCGTGTCGGCCGGGGCCGGCGAGCGATCGCCCGCCGCCTGTGCAACCGCCGAGGCTTCGCCCTCACCCTGTGGGGCGGGCTCATAGCGGCCGCCGCATCCCCATACCCCCAGAAACACCAAACCCACTGCCGGAAACAGGCACCACACCGACTTGCCACATGAGGACATGATTGGCCTCCTTGGCCCCAGGGCCATGCGCGTCCACATTAAAGCGGGCAAAACCGACGATCGATGGGCAAGACCGGCACGCTCCGGCCAGGCAGGGGCGGCCGGTCACGTTGTGCAACAAGATAGGCGATGTGCTCCGATACCACCGGCCGAGCCGAAGCCACCCTCGGGCC
>JBBIQF010000483.1:0-5074 GCA_037442445.1 Planctomycetaceae bacterium | reverse complement strand
TGGCCATTCGACATTTGGCTTTCGACATTCGTCATTCGACATTGATCTGGCTGGTCATTGGTCATTGGTGCTTGGTCATTGGTGCTCGGCGCCCCTTTCGACATTCGTCATTTGCCTTTCGACATTCGTCATTCCGCATTTCCCGGGTCCGCGTGCGTGCAAAGCACGCACCCTACTTGTTTTTGGGCGGCTAGCCCGTAGTATGATAGTGAGAGGTGCCCATAGGGGTTTGTCCTCTGTGGCCCCGCGTATTTCACAAGCGAAAGACTCGAAATACTCTCAGGAGCGCAATCCCCCATGGCTATCACGCTGACCGAAACCGCTGCGGGCGAGATCAAGCGGGTGATGCAAGCCCAAAAAATCGAGCCGGGGGTGGTCATCCGCATGGGCATCGACGGCGGCGGTTGCAGCGGGCTGCAATACTCGCTGGGGTTCGACAAGAACTACGATCCCAAGGTCGATGCCCGCTACGAGCAGCACGGCGTGACCGTGGTGACCCGCAAGAAGTTCGCCCCGCACCTGGACGGCACGGTGATCGATTTCCAGGACAGCCCCATGGGCCGCGGCTTCACGATCGATAACCCCAATTATGCCCGGAGCGGCGGCTGCCCGGGCTGCGGCGGCCATTAGCCCGCGGCAAGGCCGGCCGGCGATTCTATTGATATAACCCGAGCTATGGCGGTCCCGGGCCCCTTCAGGGTGTGGCGCCCAGGATGCGCACCCTGCGGCCCTCGACCCGCACCCGCCCCTCGGCAATCCACTGCAACGCTTGCGGATAGGCCTCGCACTCGGCGGCAAATACCCTCGCGGCCAGCGTCTCGGGGGTGTCGTCGTCCAGAACGGGTACGGCCTTTTGCAGGATGACCGGCCCGTGGTCGTACTGGTTGTCCACGAAGTGCACGGTGCAGCCGCTCAGTTTGCACCCGTAGGCCAATACCGCCTCGTGGACGCGGTGCCCGTAAAACCCCTTGCCGCAAAAGGCGGGGATCAACGCCGGGTGGATGTTCGTCACCCGAAGCTCGAAATCCTCGGGAATGACCAGGCGTTTGAGAAACCCCGCCAGGGCTACATACCGGGCACCGGCTGAACGGACGCGCTCGAAGATCGCCCGGCTGTAGTCTTCGTCGCTGGCGAAGTGCTTGCGCTGGAGCACGTCGTGCGGAATCCCCGCTTCGGCGGCGTACTGGAGCCCCTTGACGCCCGGTGCGCTGGACAGCACCAGCCGGATGCGGGCGTCGAGCGTTCCGGCCCCGATGCGGTCGATGAGGTTCTTCAGCGTCCGCCCGGTGCCGGACAACAGGACGGCCAGCTCAAGCGGCTCTACCCGGCGGCCGGAATCCGCCCGCGCAGCGCCCTCGCCATTGCCGGGGACCATCTTTTCCTCCTGACATGCTCCCGTAGGACCCGCCGGTGCCCCTTGGGCCGCGCTGCTTGCCGCGGCCCAAAAAACGCCTTGCAGGTCAAGAGGATACCTATCGGCGTGCCGGCCGGCCAGGGGGCCAGTGCCAGCTCGGGCTCGGCTGGGCCAGGCGGGCACGCCACCGCCGCGGCGTGTGCCGCCCCGGCCCGAAGAAAAACGCCTGCCGATGCCCAACCGCAGAGGGTAAGATGAAGACGGAGGCCCCAATGTCGGCCAGCCAGTAACGCCACCTCGGCAGGGCTTGTGCGCATGTGCGGAATCGTCGGGCTTTGGGACCCGGATCGCCGGGAGGGCGAACGCGAGCTCCGCGATCAGGTCCAGCGCATGGCCGATGCCCTGCGGCACCGCGGGCCCGACGATGCCGACACCTGGGTGTTTCCCCCCGCCGGTTTGGGGCTGGGGCACACGCGGCTTGCGGTCATCGACCTGTCGCCTGCGGGGCACCAGCCCATGGTGTCGGCCTGCGGCCGGTACGTGGTCGTCTACAACGGCGAAATCTACAACTTTCCGGATCTGCGGCGGGACTTGGAACACCAGGGCCATCGGTTCCTGGGCCATTCGGATACCGAGGTGCTCCTGGCCGCCATCGCCCAATGGGGCCTGGAGGAAACGCTTGGCCGGCTGCTCGGGATGTTCGCCTTTGCGGTATGGGATGCCGCCCGGCAACGCTTGGTGCTGGTCCGCGATCGGCTGGGCAAGAAGCCGCTTTACTACGGATGGTGGGGCCGGCGGTTCGTGTTCGCCTCGGAGCTGAAGGCCCTGGGCCGGCTGCCTGGTTTTTCGGCGGCCATCGACCGCAGCGCTTTGGCGCTGTTGCTGCGGCACAATTACGTGCCGGGGCCGTGGTCGATCTATCGCGATATCTATAAGCTGCCGCCGGGGAGCGTGTTGGAACTGGGGCATCCCTCGGATCGGCCCGTGCCCCGCCCCTACTGGAGCCTCGAGGAGGCCGTGGTCCGGGGCACCGAGGACCCTTTTCGGGGCACGGTCGAGGAGGCGGCCGGCGAACTCCACCGCCTGCTGGCCGACGCCGTGCGCCGCCGGATGATCGCCGATGTGCCTTTGGGGGCGTTCCTTTCGGGCGGGATCGACTCGTCGCTGGTGGTGGCGCTCATGCAGGGCCAAAGCAGCCGGCCGGTGCGGACGTTTACCATCGGGTTCGAAGAGCGCGAGTACGACGAGGCCCCGTATGCCGCCGCAGTGGCCCGGCACCTGGGCACCGAGCACACCGAGCAATATGTCCGGCCGCAGGAGGCGTGGGAGGCCATCCCCCGGCTGCCGGAGATCTACGACGAGCCTTTTGGCGACTCGTCGGCGGTGCCCACGCTCTTGGTTTCGGAGCTAGCCCGGCGGCACGTTACGGTGGTGCTGTCGGGCGACGGGGGCGACGAATTGTTCGGGGGGTACCAGCGGTATCTGCACATTGGGCGGCTGTGGCGGGCGCTGGGGCGGGTACCGCTCGCAGCGCGCAAGGCGGCCGCAAAGGCCCTGGGCTGGGCAGCCCGCGGCCTGCCCGGTTCTTTGGGCCCCAAGATGGCTGGCCGCGCCCAGCGCCTGGCCGTAGCCACCCCAGGCGAGATGTACGTCCGGCATAACCTCCACTGGCCGGATGCCCACCGGCTGGTGCTGGGCGCCGAGCCGGTGGAAGCCTTGGCCTCGCAGCCCCACCGCTGGCCGAATCGCCGCCATTACCTCGAACAGTGGATGTATGCCGACACGGTGACCTACCTTCCGGACGATATTTTGGTGAAGGTGGACCGGGCCAGCATGGCCGTGGCCCTCGAAGCCCGCACGCCGCTGCTGGATCACCGGGTGGTGGAGTTCGCCTGGCGCTTGCCTATTGAGTGGAAGATCTGCGGGCAGATCGGCAAATGGCTGCTTCGGCACCTGCTCGAGCGCCACGTGCCCCGGGCGCTTTTCGAGCGGCCCAAGGCGGGCTTCGGGGTGCCGATCGACCACTGGCTCCGGGGCCCTTTGCGCGATTGGGCCGAGGACCTCTTGGACCCCCGCCGTTTGCGCCAGGAAGGCTTCTTCGATCCTGCGCCCATCCGGCAAAAATGGGAGGAACACCTTTCGGGACGCACGGCATGGCACTACCATCTGTGGGACGTGCTGATGTTCGAGGCATGGTACCGGCGGTGGTCGCCTGCCGCAGCCGGTACGGGAATCGCATGAGACACTCGCAGAGGAAGCGGCGGGCGGTCTACGGAATCTTTTCGGTTGCATGTCGCAGCGCTTGCGCGTCTGTTTTCTGGCGTATCATGCCTACCCGGTGATCGAGCCGGCAGCCGAGGGGGTGTTCGGCGGCACCGAGACCCGTGCGTGGACCTTGGCCCGGGCGCTGGCCCGCCGCGCCGACCTGGCCGTGAGCCTGGTGGTGTATGCCCGCCGGCCGCTCCGCCAGGAAAGCTGCCAGGGGGTGCGGCTGGTGCGCCGCCGCGAGCCGCTCTACTGGGTGCGGCAGAACGTGGGGAAGCATGTGGAGGTGCTTTCGCGGTTCCCCTGGGTACGCGTGCGGAGCTTTGCGCCAGCGCTGTTATGGCAGGTGCCGCTGTTGGCGGCATTGCGGCCGCTGCGCCGCGGGCCGGACCCCCGCCGGCCCGATCGGTTTCTCCTGGGCCTGGAGGCCGACGTGCTGTTGTGCTTTGGCGTGCATCGGCAGACGGCCACGGCGGTGGCGACGGCCAAGGCCGCCGGGCGCCGCTCGGTCGTGTTTCTGGGGGCCGATTCCGACCTCGATCCCCGCTACACGCCCGACTCGACCTATGTCAGCCCGTATGGCGAACGGGGTGCGGTCTGCTGGTACGCCCTGCACCACGCGGACCGCATCGTGGCCCAAACGGCCTGGCAGCAGGCGGCGCTGGCCGAGCGGTTCGGCCGAAAGGCCCTGGTGCTCCCCAATCCTATCGACCTGGCCGAGTGGGATGCGGCCCTGGCCTGCGATGCGCCGCTGCCGGCTTTGGAGGACCTTTCGCGCTACGCGCTGTGGGTGGGCCGGGCCGATAGCTTCCACAAGCGGCCGCTGGTGTGCCTGGAACTGGCCCGCCAATGCCCCGAAGTGCCCTTCGTGCTGGTCGTGAATCGGCGGGATCCCGCGGTGGAGGAGCGGCTGCACCGCGACCGGCCCGAGAACGTGCGGCTTGTAACGCGGGTGCCGTTTGCCGACATGCCCCGCGTGTTTCGCCGGGCCGCCGTGTACGTCAACACCTCCGCCCCGGCGTACGAGGGGTTTCCCAACGTGTTCCTTCAAGCGGCCGCCTCGGGCGTGCCGATCGGCTCGCTGGAGTTGGATGCCGATTTCGTCGGGCGGTCGGGGGCCGGCAGCGTGGCCTTGGGCGACGTGGGACGCCTGGCCGACTTCGTCCGGCGCATGTGGCACCACCCCGCCGAGGCCCACGCGATGGGCCAACAAGGCCGGCGGTTCGTTCAACAGCACCACGACGCCGCCATTATCGCCAACCGCCTGGCCGACGCAATCCTCGCGTGGCACAGCCAAGAGTAGGAGGCGTGCTTTGCACGCACGGGCCGTATCAGCGCCGTCCTCGGTCCTTGGTCATTGGTCATTGGTGCTTGGTCATTGGTGCTTCTTTCGACATTCGACATTCGACATTCGCCATTCGCCTTCCGGGCCCCGTGCGTGCAAGCACGCACCCT
>JBBIQF010000482.1:0-5093 GCA_037442445.1 Planctomycetaceae bacterium | reverse complement strand
CCGCTGCACGAGTTGCGCGCCGGCAACCCCCAGCCGCTCCTGGAGAACGTCCGCGCCACGCTAGAGATGTTCCACGCCGCCGGCGACCCGGAGTGGCTCTACAACCTGCCGGACCGGCCGGTCTTCGGGCCGCCCGCCACGGTAGAATGCCAACGTTCGAAAAAATCTTCCCCCGCCTTGAAGGCAGCGAGACTATGGCCAGTCGAAAACCGAAGCCACGGGGCCGGGACATCGACGAGGTGCTTCGTCAATGGCCGTTCCGGCCGGGGGTGATCATGGCCCGCAAGGTTCGGGCCAGCGACGGTCGCGAGGTGGTGCAGATGCGCGTGGAGATGGGCATCCTCCAGATGGAAACCCATCACCGGCCGGATGGCACGCGGCCCGGGGGCGCAAACACCTACCTCGATTATGTGGCGCGGCAGGCGGCCCGGCGTGGGCCCGACTTCATGCTCTCGGCCCGCCAGTGCGCCGAGATGGACCGCGAGTTCCTCCAGTATTACCACCGCCGAATCTGCTGGCTGGCTTTGCGGGAGTTCGATCGGGCGGTGCAGGATGCCGACCATACGCTGGCGATGATGGACTTCGCCACCCGGCATTCCCCTAGCCCGGAATGGACCCTTTCGCACGAACAGTACCGGCCGCTGGTGCTGTTCCATCGTACCCAGGCCGCGGCCCTGGCCGAACTGGATCAGGCCGGCCCGGAGGCCGCCGTGGAAGCCATCGCCGAGGGTTTGGTGCGGCTGCGGGCGGCTTTGGCCGCCTCCGAAATGGACGACGATCCTCCTGACGAGAAACACCCCCTGGTCGGGCAGTTGGTGGAACTCCAGGAGTGGATTCGAGACCACTTCGGGGTGGGCAAGACCCTGGTCGAGCAACTCGCCGAGGCCGTGGCCGCCGAACAGTATGAATTGGCCGCCCGGCTCCGCGACGAAATTGCCCGGCGGCGCGGGGCGGGCCCCGAACAAGGGGGGAGAGCCTGACTGGGGCAAAGAGATCACAACTGACTACGGGCACCCGGATTGCCGTGTGCGACCGCAATCATCAGCGAGGCTGCCTGGCGGTTTCCAAGGTGCAGGGCCTATTTCGACAGCCCGGCGGGGGACCGCCGGTTTGGGGCCTCGCGCGGCGATGCGGACAGGGCAACGGCCGCGCAGGCTGGCGCGGGGTGCTTGCCTAGAATTGCGCAGGCAAAGCGATGGGCTGTGGGTTCCGTAGGTCTAAGGAGGGGTGACGGACGCACTCTCAGTGGCAATCTGCGACAAGCGGGGTGGCGTGCGGCGAGCCGGAGGGTGGCAGTTCGGAGCTAAAGTTCCAGTGGGGCGCCCGTGGGGTTGCAGGCAGGGGGCGGCCAGGGGTGATTCCACCCGGTTGAGGGGAGTTTGTCGGGGCCAACGAGGTTCGTTACAATACCTGGTTTCACCGCCATCCGCGCGGTGAAACTCCGTTTTGGAGATCAAGGAGTCAACCCGGTGCAGATCAGGATTTCGACCCGGCACGGCACGATCAGCGACGAGACACAGGCCCGGATCATCGCCAAAGTGGAGAAACTCTCTCGCGTGTTCGAGCGGCTGACGAGCATCGAAGTGACGATCGATTTGGAACGCCGGGACCAGCCCCGTGTGGAGCTGAAGGTGTCGGCAGAGCACAAGCACGACTTCGTGGCCGACTATCAATCGGACGATCTCTTCGGGTCCGTGGATCAGGTGCTGCACAAGGTGGAGCAGCAGCTTCGGAAATACAAACAGCGGATTCAGGAACGCCACCGGACGCCCGGTGCCCGCCAGATGGAGGTGCCCGGCGACCTGGGGCCGGCGGCGAGTTGAACCAGGAGACGCACGTAGATGAAGTTCGCGGATTTTATCACTCCTGAGGCGATCCAGTCGGACTTGAAGGCCGACGACAAAGAGGGCGTGATCCGCGAGATGGTGCAGGCCTTGGTGGAGGCCGGCCGGATCCGGGCAGCGCATTACGACAGCATTGTCAAAACCATTCTAAACCGCGAGGAATTCGGCAGCACTTGCATTAGTCGGGGGGTGGCCGTCCCCCACACCAAACACCCCAGCGTGGATCGGCTGGTGGGCAGCGTGGCCATCAGCCGCGAAGGCGTCGATTTCGACGCCCTGGACGGCGAGAAGGTGAACCTGTTTTTTCTGTTGATCTCGCCTCAGGACCGGCCGGGCGACCACCTCCGGGCGTTGGAGAATATCGCCCGGCAACTTCGCGACGAGACCTTTTGCCGTTTTCTGAAGCAGGCTAAGTCCGCCGAGGAAATCCGGCAGTTGCTGGAAGAGGCGGACAACAACCAGTTCGCGTCGTGAAGTCGCCTTGGAGGCAGGCCGGGCGAACCGGCAGGAACCAGCTATGAGCGAAGCCAAGGCGACCCGCCGGGTCACCGTCGCCAACCACACCGGGCTGCATATCCGCCCCATCACGCTAGTCGCCAAGCTGGCCAACCAGTACCGCGCGCGGATCGAGGTCGTCAAGGACCGGCAGCGGGCCAACGCCAAGAGCGTGCTGGAGATGTTGTCGTTGGGGGGCCAGCCGGGCGAAGAGTTCCTCCTGGAAGCCGAGGGAGAGGATGCGGAAGCGGCGGTCGAAGCCCTGGCCCGGCTGTTCGCCGCGGGTTTTCATGAAGACGAGGCCCAGACCGCGTTCTAGACGCACAGGACGATGCGAGAACTCCGAGGGATCGCTGTTTCGCCAGGCGTCGCCGTGGGCGAAGCGCTGGTGATGGATGTCGAGGGCTTCAGTATCCCTCGCCGGGTCATTCCGCCCGAGGCCGTCCCCGGCGAACTGGAGCGCCTCGAGCGGGCCGTCGCCGAGGTGAGCGAAGAACTCGCCCGCAATCGCGACGCCATGAACCGGGACCTCGGGCCGAAGTACGGGGCGATCTTCGAGGCCCACCTGATGATCCTCCAGGACTCGGGCCTGCGCAACGACCTCCGCGAACTGGTCCGCCAGAAGTGCTATTCGCCCGAATACGCCGTAGACCGGGTGATCCGCCGCTACGCGGAACTGCTGCACAAGGTCCGCAGCCGGAACCTGGCCGACCTTTTGGATATCGAAAAGCGCCTGCTGCGGACCCTCTTAGGCCGGCCGCGCGAGGACCTCAGCCAGATCGGCCGGCCCGTGCTCGTGCTGGCCCACAACCTCACGCCCAGCGACGCGGCCAGTTTGAACCCGGATTTCGTGAAGGGGTTCGTCACCGAGGTGGGCGGGCCGGGCAGCCACGTGGCCATCATCGCCGCCGCCCTGGAAATCCCGGCGGTCGTGGGCACCGGGCCGTGCTTGGGCGACGTGGCCAGCGGCGACACGGTGGTCATCGACGGGTACCGGGGGATCGTGGTCCTCCGGCCGGACGCAGAGACCCGGGCCCGCTTCGAGCAGGAAGCGGCCCAGCGCCGCAGCCGCGCCGCCCAACTGGCATCGCTCCGCGACCTGCCGGCCGTCACCCCCGACGGCACCCGCATCCAGCTCCTCGGCAATATCGAGTTCCCCGACGAGGTGCAGCACTGCCTGGACCGCGGTGCCGATGGCATCGGCCTGTACCGCACCGAGTTCCTCTACCTGGGCGCCCAGCGCGAACCCGACGAGGAAGACCACTTCCGGGCGTATTCCAAGGTGGTGCGGTCCATGGCGGGCAAGCCGGTAACCATCCGCACCTTCGACTTGGGGGCCGACAAAGTGCCCCACCTGCCCGACCCCGAGGAGGAGCGCAACCCCTGCCTGGGCCTGCGGAGCATCCGCCTTTCGCTGCGCCATGTGCCGATGTTCCGGCGGCAGTTGCGGGCCATCCTCCGGGCCAGCGCCCTGGGCGACGTGCGCGTCATGTTCCCCCTGGTCTCCACGCTCCCGGAATTGCGGCACGCCAAGATGATCCTCGGCGACGTGATGGAAGACCTGGCGGAAGAGGGCATCGACTTCAACCGCCGGCTGCCGGTCGGTATCATGGTCGAGGTTCCCTCCGTGGTGGTGATGATCGACCGGTTCGTGGAAGAAGTCGATTTCCTCAGCATCGGCACGAACGACCTGATCCAGTACACGCTGGCCGTGGACCGCAACAACAAAGATGTGGTCAGCCTGTATAACGACTCGGACCCGGCAGTGCTGAAGCTGATCGAGCAGACGGTCCGCGCGGCGCAGCGGCGGCCGCTGCCCATCAGCCTTTGCGGGCGGATGAGCGCCAGCCCCACCTACACGATGCTGCTCTTGGGATTGGGGCTGCGGCAGTTCAGCGTCCCGCCCAGCGCGATCCCGGAGATCAAGCGGGTCTGCCGGAGCGTGACCATCGCCCAGTGCGAGGCCGTGGCCCGGCGGGCCCTGACCTTGGAGACCGCGCGGGACGTAACCCGCTTCCTCCGGGGCGAGCTGAAGAAATACGTCCCGGAGTTTATGGACTAAGACCGCGCCGCCAGAGGCCCGCCCCCCGGGCCGCGCCCCGTGGCAATCGGGCGGCCTGGCCGGCGCAGTAACCAACACGTCATGGGAGTTTTGCTGGCCTGGCCCCTGCGGCAGGGGCCAGACCGTGCGAACCAATGGTTCGACAACGCGTGCGTATTCGTTTTCGCAAACAGGGCGAGCTGCGGTGGATCGGCCATCGCGACCTGGCCCGCGCGCTGGAACGCCTGTTCCGCCGCGCCGGCCTGGCGCTGGGCATGAGCGAGGGGTATCATCCCAAGCCGCGGATGAGTTTTCCTTCGGCCCTGGCGGTCGGCATCGAAGGGCTCGATGAAGTGCTGGAGGTGGAGCTGGCCGAGACCCTGCCGGCCGAAACCGTGGCGGCCCGGCTCCGCGCCCACGCGCTGCCCGGGCTGGAGTTCACCTCGGTCGAGTTGCTTGCGCCCAAGGCAGGCAAGGCCCGGCTCCGCCGCGCTGCCTACGAGATCGCCGTCCCCGCCGATCGCCAGGCGGAGACGGCCCGGCGGCTGGAGCGGCTTTTAGCCGAGCCGCCTCCGGGGCCCCCCCGGCCCGAACTGCCCCCCGAAGCCCGGCTCCGCGCCACCATCGAAGAGCTGCGCCTCGCCGATGGCACCCTGCGGATGTGGCTGGTGGCCGGCGTGCCGGGCTGCGCCGGCCCGCGGGACGTGCTGGCC
>JBBIQF010000481.1:0-5143 GCA_037442445.1 Planctomycetaceae bacterium | reverse complement strand
GGCCGTCGGGGGGCAGCCCCGACGGAATCGACGATGCCGTCATAGGTTTCCCTGGGATCGCCGTGGAGCTCTACGTATTCCCGCCCGGCCGGGCGATGGGGTGTCGAGGTCGAGCCCATCAGGCTTTCTTCCGGTGGTCGCCGATTTGCGGGGTTTTGGGGTGCACATTGGGCCCGAAATACCGCAGGCCCACCAAAGGTTCGCCGCCGGTGTTCTCGATGACCACGCCCTGGCGGGCGGCCTCGGCGGTGATGAACACCTCGTCCCAGGTATCCTGGCCGAAACGGATCATGGCCGGCGTCTGAAGCGGCATGCCGTTGATCGTCCCGCAGCCCTGCACCGTGATCCAGCCGCTGGCCCCGGGATCGCGGAGCACGCACTTGGCCCCCGGCTCGACCGTCAGTTCCTTGGCCGAAACAAGCTGCTGGCCATCGAAGCCGCCGTAGTCGATCCACCGGTCGGTGTAGCCGGGCCCGGAGAACTCGGGGTCCACGATCGGCTCGACGTAGTTGTGCAGCACGAAGTAGGGATCGACGTTCTTTTCCCAGTCGAGCTGGTCCACGATGAACTGGAGGTCGTTGTGCTTGTCGGGCGGCACGTCTTTGACACACAGCTCCCAGGGGACGCGGCGGCCTTCGACCAGCGACTGGAACATGCCGAACACGTCGCTGCCCCACTGGGGCTCATAAGTGCACATCGAGCCGGGGGCGTGCAACACCCCGGCCGGGATCATCCACCCGGTGCCCGGCTTCAGCCGATAGGCCTTGGAAAGGTCCAGGATGCCGTTGTCGCCCTTGTTCCAGTTCTCCAGGCAGCGGATGACGTCGTCCTTGGTGGTGCCGGGCTCCAGGCCCATGAAGGTGTAGTCGAAATGGTTTTCGGCGTTGTTCAACTGGGGAGGGAAGTAGTAGCACTCGGGCTTGCCCTCCTGGCCGGTGAGCTTGGCGTGCTGGAACTGCTGGTGCATGTGGTGGGGGATGGGGCCCATGTTGTCGAAGAACTTGGAGTACACGGGCCAGCGGTGGTACTGGTTCCAGATGGCGTCGCCGATGATGCGGCCTTTCCCTTCCTCCACGGCGTCGCGGAGCAGGAAGCGCTGGCCTTCGAACACCACGTAGCTGAGGCCCTCGTCCGGGGCGCGGTTCTCGTTGGCGGCCTCGGTGGTGCTGGCGAACCACCGCTCGTCGATCCCGCCCCGGTGGGTCCCCAGGGCGTACCAATCGGTGGGCGCCAGCTTGATCCGTTTGCCGGGATGGAGGAAGCTCCGCGGCACCCAGGTGGGCGTCAGCCGGAGGATTCCCTTGCCGGCATTCATGGCCAGGTCCAGGATCTTTCCGACATTGTCCTTGGCGATGACTTTGGATTGGGTTTCTGGCATAGCTGGAACACTCCTGGGTCTGTGACGGCGGCGCAGGGGGACGGCCGTTGCCGTCGCCTGCACCCGCGGGTCCATGTGCGATCGGTCGCCGCACCCCGAAGCCCCGGGCACGGACAAGCGGGCCGGCCAGCCGGGCAGGCCGGATTCCATGTTTTATGCCACCGTCGGCGGGCTGGCAAGCCACCGGGGGCACGCAACGGGGGTGTCGCTCGATTTTGCCCTCCCGCTTGCCCTCCCGCAGAAAAAGGGACATGCACAAAAACGAGCGACGTCCCCGTTCTGCACCGGAAAGGAGCTACGTCCCCGTTTCGC
The DNA here is from genome assembly GCA_037442445.1 of Planctomycetaceae bacterium. Lineage (GTDB taxonomy): Bacteria > Planctomycetota > Planctomycetia > Pirellulales > Thermoguttaceae > JANLFZ01. Next base: position 3,453 of record JBBIQF010000481.1, on the reverse strand, counting down.
CGCGGGTGATGATGGTCACATAGGCCCGCGGGCGCGCCCCGCCGCGCTCCACTTGGAAATGCACCCGATTCTCGCCGGGCTCGACGGCCGGCACGCTCCCTTCCGGTTTCACCCGGCCAAGCACCTCGCCCTTGTGCCCGTACAGCGTGCAATCGTCCGGCCCGAGGAACTCCAGATAGCAGCCGCTTTCAATCTCCACCGGGAACATCAGCGTCTGCCCGCCGATGGTGACGCGCGGACGCACCAGTTTCTGCGGCACCAAAGCAATGGCCTTCACCGGGCTCACCAGGCACCGCACCTCCTTGCCCGGCGGCAGATGGTTGTACCACAGCGACAGCGCTTCGACCTGTCCAAAGTGGACCGACTCGCGGTAGATGGCGTAGATACCGCCATACGGCCAGGCGTAGTCGGCATGGCGTGCCCCTTCGGGTTCGATGAGCTCGAAGTACCGCCAGCCGGTGAAATCCACGACCACATAATGGTCTGCGATGCCGCCGGCCACGTGGTGGGGGCTGCGGAGCTGGAAATTGAGGACCTCGCCCTGGCCGTCGCCGTGCACCCAAACACCCAGCCCCTGGTACTTATTTAGGTCGCGGGGCGGGGCGAAGCGCTTTTCGGCCTGGACCCATGTGCCGCGCCGGTCCGCGCGGCGGCTGGTGGCGACGAAGCAACCGCTGGCCTGGCCGGCCTTGACATCGTCGCGCACCGCAAACAGCCGGGCCGAGACCCCGGACTGCCCCGCCCGAACGGCAAATTCGCTTTCCTGCTGGAAATCGGCCAGCACCACGTTTGCCGGGTCGTCGTAGGAGCGGGCGCCCAACAGGGCCTCGATCCGCAGGCGCAGGGGCTGCCGGCCGAACCGATTCCTGACGCGCCACACGCTGGACCACGCCTCGGCGGATTCCACTTTGTGGCGGTCGTAAGCCACAGGCCGGAACCGCCACCCGCTTTGCAGGTCCCCTTCCAGCGTGTACTCCTCGCCGGGCTGCCGCAGCCGGGCCTTCATGGCTTCCGGAACCTGCCCCGAGTGCCGCAGTTCTTCGTAGCGCTTGATGATGGCCGCCAGGCGCGGCAGCGCAGGGGCGCTCTTGGCCGTGTTCGGGTCGATGCCCATCAGGGCGAAGCCCGTATCGGTGCCGAGGCACTTGGCCATTAGGTATTCGATATCGTCGGGGAAGGTCCGCTCGCCCTGCGCGCCGCTCCAGTTCTTCAGGGCCCACCACCCCAACTCGCCCGGCAGGAACATCCGCCGGCTGTCCTCGTTGGCCTGGCAATGGATGTCGATGAACTTCTTGTGGCTGCGGTTGGGATGGTCCCATGCGCAGCACCGCGAGCGGACCACCCAAAGGTGATGGTGGAAAGTGCTCATCTCGGTCAGCACCGGCCGGCGGAGCCGCCGCCAAATCTCGTACACGAACCGCGACCCGTAATGCCAGGCCAACTCGGCCCCGCCCAGGATGTCCTCGCCATCCAGGGCATCGAGATACATCATGTCAAAGCCGCACTCGTTGATGGTCTCGGCGGTGCGGGCGGCCACCTCGGTGAAGAGCGTGGTGTGGGGGTCGGGCACGAACAGCCCAAAACACTCTTTCAGATGGTACGCCTTCGCCCCTTTGGCATGTGCGGTGGCCTTCGTCCCGCACTGCCCGCGCCGGCAGCCCGTGAACTGGTACGGCGGCTGGCGCGTCACCCCCGTGAACGTGATCAACTCCTGGTCGATCCGCAGCGTGACGCTATTGCGCGCGAAGAAGCCCGTGATGGTCGAAACCTTGTCCGTCGGCTCCAGGACGGTAACGGTGTCGCCCTCGGCCGGCAAGTCGCTGGCCAGGGTGAACACGGCCTGGCTGGCCAGGCGCGGGTCGGGCACCGGGCTGACCCACGGGCAGTTCTTGGCCAGGAAAAAAGCGTAGGTGTGCAGGCCGGCCGAAATGCCCGCCGCGTGCAGCCGGTCGATCACCCGTTTGAGGCTCTGCCGGCCCTCGGGATAGAGCGAAGGGTTCGGCTGGCAATCGCCGAACCGGAACGAACTGCCGCCGTGGAAGTCGATCTGCGTCATGCCCAGGCTGTGGGCCAGCTCGATCCACTCGCCGACGTTTTTCTCCGTGATGCCGTCGAAGTTGAAAAGGTACGACCCGCGATTGATGGGGGCATCCAACGCCCAGGGGCCACCCAGGGGCGAGTGGGGCAGCTCCGGCGCTTCCGATACGGCCTCTTGGAGCGATTGCCGCAGCATTGCCGGCGGTGCTCCGCAGAGGGCCACCGAGGCGCCCACCAACCCGATCGGCCGCACCGCGCGTGCGCGCAGCCGGCCCGTGGGGCGCGGGAGCCCCGCCACATGGGTCCGCTCGTTGCGAGCCAGGGCACAAGCAGCAAACGGCTCCTCCGGCGCCCCTTGCAGCGCAAGGGGGACATCCAGGAACACGAACTCGTCGACGGGTTCCCCCCCGACCGACACCACCTCCAGCACCACGTGGCGGGGGCGGCTCGAAGCCCGCAGCACCGCTTTGGCCCCCGAGTCGCCAAAGGCCACCTCCATCTGCCCGCCGCGCGCCACCACCGACGTGGCGGGGTACTGGGTGGTGCCGCGGCGCACGAAAGCGAACCGGTGGTCGCCCGGGGCCGCAAAATCGCGGCCCGACTGCTTATCGACCAGCCGCAGATTGCGCCCATCGGGCCCGATGCTGTACGAAAAGAACTCGGTCTGGAGGGTCACCCCCGCGGTAGGCTCGGCAGCGCCGAGGGTGCCGGGCACCGCCGCGACTATCCCCGCGGCACTGGCCAGAAACCGGCGTCGCGACCAGGTGCGGTCCATGGCTTTCCTTTCCCGAAATGAAACAATGCGGTCTCGATGGGCCTGCAACAACGCTGGGAGGGGCCTAGCCGCACCGGATTGGGCATCCCGGCCCGCAACGGCCCGGGCGCGCCGGCTCCGCGAGCCACCCCTGGGCATCGGCCGCCACGCCAGCCTGGCCCGCCACTACGGTTCCTCAGTGCGGTTCACCAGGGCAATGGCCTCCCACAGAACCAGCGATCGCTCCTCGGCCGGCCATTGGATGAGGTCCACAGCCACCTCCCGGCCGTGAAACTCCGCCAACGAGACCACCAAAGGCGGCGATTGGCCCGCATTGCGCACGGGGATGTCGAAGCTCCCAGCCGGGCGGCCTTCGACCCGGATTTCCAGCCGGCTGGGCGGTACATTGGGTGGCCGGCTGACCGCCACCAGCAACCGATCGCGGTACGGCCGCGGCCGCAAACGCCCGGAAACCCGCAAGGGACCTGGCGCCGCCGCCACCAAGAGCCGGTAGCCCCGGGGCGGCGCGCCGTATTCGTCCCACTGGCTCACCAGGCGCACCCGAGGGGTCTCCGCAGTGGTTACTGTCCATCCCTGCCAGCACGGTACCATGCGGTGGGCGCGAAGCAGCATTTCGTCTGCCACGCGCTGGGGATCGAGTT
>JBBIQF010000480.1:0-5178 GCA_037442445.1 Planctomycetaceae bacterium | reverse complement strand
CGGTGTCCCGGTTTCGACTACTCGATCCCCTCGACTTACCACGTTCGCTAGTCACTTTTGTACACGTCTCGCCCATGCCTTATAAAGTGGACCACGATCTTGCGCGTCGTTTGGTCAAGGGTATAGAGCATACGATAATCGCCAACACGCAGCTTGAACACGGTTTGCCACTGGCCCGATAACCGTTGGGGCCTGATCGCCTCAAAATTCTCGGCCAGCCATCGTAACCTGTTGAGCACACGTTGTGCGATGGCGACATCCAGGCGGGACAGATCGCTTTCGGCGCCAGGTGTGAAATCGACTTGATACATCACCAGGTCAGCCCCAGCTCCGCAGCGACCTCTTGCACTGGAGTCGTCTTCCCGCCCGCTTCCACTGCTGCCAGAGAACGCTGGAGCTCCGCACCGAATTCATCGCGCAGGTCCAGCCTCTCCTCGGGATCACCGAACATCTCGAGAAGGGTCTGGGTGACAAGTTCGCGGACAAGCTCGCGGAAATCTTCGACAGTTAGGTCGGCCACTTTCATGTCTGCCATTGTTCTGCTCAAGTCCGTGTTAGAGAAGAGTCTTCGTGCTGGTAAGTCGTTTAAACGTAGTCTACGACTGACACCCACAAAGCAGGAAGCGTGCACCGTGACGCGCAGGAATAGGATTCTCGGAACTCGCATTCTGCCAATCGGCTGCGTCGCGGTCGCACCATTTCCTGGGCGGCAGGCCGCCGCGCGGTCATGGTGCCTGCCCAGCGCTTGCTGGTCGCGTGCGATAATCCCGATTCTAGCCGGGTCAATGGCACCGTCAATAGGCTGAAGCGAGATGCTCGCTTTTCGCGGCGCAGGAACCGCCCTGCGGTCGGACGGGGCGGTTCATGGTGGCCGGCGTGCGGGTTCTCGACACCGGGCCCTTACGCGCGGCAGCCCTCCAGCCGGCTCACTACTGGCTGCACCGGGCCCTTACGGGCCCGGCTCGGGGGGGCTGGCTCTGGCGCTATCGAGTCAGTCGTCGAGCTTGTCGAGGTGATCGACCAGCGTGTCGAGGTCCAACGCGGGGGGCGATGGGTCGGGGGCTTGGCTTTGCGGAGCGGGTTCCGAAGCCGGTGGGCGGTCGGCCGGCGGCGAGGTGGCCTGGCCCGGCTGGGCCAAAGCGCGGGCTCGCTCCAGGGCAGCCAGGTCCGCGGGGCGAAAGCCTCGCAGCACTTGCGAGAGGTCCAGGCGCAGCGACTTGCGGGCGGCAAAGCGGTCGCCCGCGATGGCCGGGTCGCTATGTTGCGGAAAGAGGATCGCTCCGGCCGGGCAGATGCGGGCGCAGGCGGGGCAGCCGGGCCGGCAAGCGTCGGGCTGTTCCACCCAGGGCCGGCCGGCCGAGTCCACGCTGTACACCCCGAACAGGCAGAAGTTCAGGCATTCCAGGCAGTCGTTGCACTCGTGGAAGTCGAGCACGGGGTACCAGCGGGGCGTGGCCGGCTCGGCGATTTCGTGCCAGGCCGGGGGCGATTGCGGGCCGGCGCCGGCCGGCGCCATCGACGTTGCCGGGACGTGGGCTCCACCTGTGCCAATCGTCGCCAGGATTTCGCGCACCAGGGGTTCCGGGTCTTGATAACGGCGCAGGTCGAAGCACCACAGGGTTCGCTGGGGAACTCCGTCCCGGCGGTGCGAGCTGGAAAGCGCGTCGGGCGATTCTCCATCGGCCAGCGACGAGGTAAGGCCCATCCGGCCGCGAACGCCGTGGGCATCCAATAGCCAGAAAGAGGCCCGGGGGTAAAGTGCGGCTAGGACCACCAGGTCCGTGGGGATCGAGCGGAGGTACTGGAAGGTCGGGCCTTGCGGGGCCAAGTCGTACAGGTGCGGGGCAAGGGCTACCTTCAGGCCGGGTACGGCGGCCAGTCCGTTGGCCAGGTCGCGGTAGAACGTGGAAAGCGGTTGGGGTTCGCCGCGCGGGCGGCTGATGAGCACATGGACCTCGGCGGTCACGTGGGGTCTCCTTGTTCCATCTGTTGTTTGAGCAGGCGTTGGACCAGCGGCCAGCCCGCCTGGAGGTGGGCCAGATAGTCTTCGGGTACCAGCAGGCCGGTGGGCTCGGCCGACATCCGAAACAGCCATCCAGCGTCGTACAAGCTGCTATTGACCAGCGAGGGCCGGTCGAGCACCGCGGGGTTGTACTCGGTGATCGTGCCGGCCACGGGGCAGAACAAATCGCTGGTGGCTTTGGAGGCTTCGATGTATCCGAGGGTGTCGCCAGCGGCCACGGTCGTTCCGGGTTCGATGGACCAGCCCAGGCGGTGGACCTCGCCCAGCAGGCGCACTGCATAGGCCGACAGGCCGAAGCGTACCCCACCCGGCTCGGCCAGCGCCCACATGTGATTGGGGGCGTACAGGCGGTCCACGGGGAGGACGACCAGGGCTTTGCCCATCCAAAACACCAGGGGTTTGCTCATGCTTGGGGCGGTTCGGCGGGCGGCAACGGGTGGTACATCATGGGGTTTGGAATCGCGGCAAAATGCGGCGTGGGCCTGCATGGCAGGCAATTGGGCGAGGTATTCGGCGGCAGCTTGGAGATGCGCCGGGACCAACGGGGACGGCTGGGCAACTCCTTCCTACCGGGCCCCCAAGCAGTACAACTCGCCGGAACTGGTGCCCACAACCAGGCGTCCGGCGGCCACGGCGGGGGAGGAGACGTTCGCCCCGCCCGCCTCGAAATGCCACCGCTTCTGGCCGGTGGCGGCATCCACGGCATACAGCCGGCCATCGGCCGAGCCGAAGAACACCCGGTTGCCGACCACCACGGGCGAACCATCCACCCGGCCGCGCGTGGCAAAGGTCCACCGCAAGGCCCCGGTGTTGGGGTCTAGGGCGTGCAACAGCTTGTCCTGCGCACCGACGAACACCGCTTGGGGTGTAACGGCAGCGGAAGAGCGGAAGGGCGCACTGCGCTCGGCGGGCTGGTAGCGCCCCGCGATTTCGGGCCTGGCCCAACGGACGCCGAAAAACGTCTTCCCTTCGGTACCCACGAACAACATCTCGCCGAGCACCGCAGGGGTGGAGCCGGTGGGGGCTTCGAGGCTGACGTCGGCCGATTGGCGGCCTGTGGCCAGGTCGATGACGTGCAGCCGTTCGTCGCAGCCGGCCACAAATGCCCGGTCTGCCACGATGGTCGGAAAGCAGCGGATCTGATTCTCGCTGCGGTATTTCCAGACGAGTTTGCCGGTGGCTGAATCCAGGCAATACAGATGGCCGTCTTGCGAGCCGAACAGCACCCGATCGCCGTGGAAATTGGCCCCCGAGTTGATCTCGCCCTCGGTGTCGAAATGCCATCGCGGCTTTCCGGTGGCTGCGTCCAGGCAATAGAAGCGGCCGTCGCTGTCGCCCACATACACCGCCCCGTCTCGATACGAGGCGGGGGCACTGAACCCCAACTCGGTGGAGAACTCCCAGACGGCCTGGCCGGTCTTGAGGTCCACAGCATAGAACTTGCCATGCAGGCTGCCGATGAACACGCGGTTTGCGGCGATGATGGGGCTTGCCTCGAAGGCGGCCTGCCGGGGGGCGAAGGTCCAGAGCACTTCGGGCGTTTCGGGAAGCGTGGTCTGGGCCACGCCGGTGGCTTGGGGATCGCCGCGGAACAGCGGCCACTCTTCGCCGGCCAAGGCACTGGCAGGCTCGAAGGCCACGGGCCGGCGCACCGGGCCAGTGCGGCTGAGGCTCGAAACCACAATCAGCATCGCCGCCAGCCCGATCCCCAGGCGCAATACGCGGTTGGTGTGCTGCTCGGTTGTGCGGCGCAACATCGCTTTCATTCCCGCAAAACGCTCCAGCCAGACAGGGCCTTACACCACGTTGTTATCCTACCTGTTGGCAACCTCGGATGCTACTTTCCGGCGAACCGCCAGGCCGCGAAGCGGCCACACGTTACGGGCCTTCGAGGCACTGGGCGAAGAGTTCCCGCAGCTCCTGCGGCGGCACCTTGCGCGGGTTCAGAGTAAGCCCGATGGGGGTGCTTTGTGTGCCGCTTTCGGCCAGGCGGTCCAACAGTTGTGGCGAGATACCTTGCGCTACCGGCAGCCGAGCGGGCAGGCCGGCGGCCTGAAGCAGCGCGGCAACGGCATCCACCAGGTGCTGGGCTTGCTCCTCGGCCGAATCGCCGCCCAACCCGCAGGCACGGGCCAACGCGGCGTAGGTGTCGCGGCAGGCCGGGGCATTGTACCGCAAGGCCGGGAGGATGCTGGCCGCCACAGCCAGGCCGTGCGGCACGCGCAACACGGCACCCAAGCCGTGGGCCAGGACATGGCCCACCGCCACGCCCGCATCGTTCAAGGCGGCTCCGGCCAGCAGGGCAGCCAAGGCCAGGGCGTCGCGGGCGTCGCCATCCTCTGCCTGTGCGATGGCCCGGGGCAGGTGCTGGAGAATCAGGGCCACCGCCTTGGCCGAAAGCATGGCGGTCATCGGATGGGCCGACCGGCTGCATGCCGTCTCCAAAGCGTGCCCCAAGGCGTCGGCGGCGCACCGGGCGATGAGATCCGGCGGGCTACCGGCCGCCAGCTCGGGGTCCACCAGCGCCACGCGGGGCACCAGGGCCGGTCCCGCCAGCGTCCGCTTGACCGGTGGGTCTGCGGCTTGGGTGAACACTGCCACGGAGGTTACTTCGGCACCGGTGCCCGCGGTGGTGGGGACCGCCAGGACGGGCAGCGCCTCGGCCACTTCCGGCAGTTCGCCCGGGGCGTCCAGGGCAGCCAGCAGGCGGGAACCTGCCGCCAGATACGCCGCAAGGCCTTTTGCCAGGTCCAACACGCTCCCGCCGCCCAATCCCACGATCACGTCGGCGCCGAGAGGTATTGCCTGGGCGGCGGCGGCCGAGAGGTCGGCCAGCGTGGGCTCGGGTTCGGCCGCCAAAAGCAGTTCCGCCTCGACGCCCGATTGCGATAGCATCTTCATCGCGCGGTCATAACACGGTGCCAAGGGGCCTGGCTGGCGGTAACCCACGACCAGGGCCCGTTGGCCGAAAGCCGCCGCGCGCTGGCCCAATCGCCGCAGTGCCCCCCGGCCGAACTCGATCCGCGTGGGCAGATGGAAAGTCCAAGTGCGTGGCATACGATGCCGCCAGCGGCCTCCACAGAACGGCGGGCGCAGTTCCAAAAAGAAACTTTAGGCCGAGGTCGTCCGGGCGTACTCGGTCATGGCCCGCACGT
>JBBIQF010000479.1:4071-5201 GCA_037442445.1 Planctomycetaceae bacterium | reverse complement strand
AGGGTCTGCGCCCAGGCCCGCGGAAAGCCCCTTCGCACCACCCTCGGCTCCATCCTCGCCGCCGTGCTGGCAGTCGACAGTGCCATTCATCCATCCACTTGATTCCAATCGGACCCGCCGCTCCGGTCCATCGACTGGTTAGGCGATAGTCTGCGATTTCGCCAGTTCGAGCAAGTATTCGGGGGCGAAATCCGCCCCGTTTGGCCACGCCAACGTGTGGCCCTCGAGGGAAAAACGACGAAAATACTCGACGTCCCGCAGCGGCGCGAATATTGGTCCTGTGAGGGACTGCGACAGGTCGATTTCAGCAGCAGTTCCGTCATTGAACCGCACAAAGACGCGATGCCCTTCCACGTGCCGTGCCTCGAGAACATGAAGAAACATGGCGTTACTCCAGTGGGTCTATCCTATTCAACGGATGTTCCTGCTGGGCAAGCTCCCAGTTCTGAGCCAGTTCGGCCTGATGCAGATTGTACCAGTCAAGTACCGCCGCAAGCGCTCGCCGAGGGAACTTCCCCTCGACGACGCCACTGTCAATTTCGACGGTAATCTCGTATTCCCCGTACTCGGCGTGAAAATGAGGAGGGGCGTGGTCGCGGTAATACATCCGTATCACGATGCCAAGAAATCGACTGATCTCGGGCATTCGGCTCAAACCTCTTATCGCCTAATGACACCGCTCAGCAGCCGGGGCAGCGTGAGTGACCTACGAAGTCCCAGGAACCAACATCGCAGCCCCGGTCTGCTGCAGCGGTTAGTTCGGCGTGCCTTTGCCGCCGGTCACGGAAGCTTGCCGTTGATTGTGATGGCGTCCGCCTGCATCCCGGGCGGAATCTTGGCAACCTCGGACATTTACACCTGGTACGCCATCAGGTCGGCGACCTCCATGTTGGACAAGTCGACCGGCGCACCCAGCCGGGGCGGCACCTTGAACCCGAAGCACTGGCCCTCGCCGGGGACGTGCCCGGCGGCGTACAGAGCGTCGCAGAACACCAGCATGAACCACGTGTCCAGCTTGTCCGGCTGCAGCATCAACTGCTCGAACTCCGGGACGGACTCGGCAACTTGGGTGCAAGTGCCCTCCAGCAGGTCGAGGTAGTGAACACGTCCGGCCGGGTCGGCCAGCAACC
>JBBIQF010000479.1:0-4061 GCA_037442445.1 Planctomycetaceae bacterium | reverse complement strand
GCCGAGGGCTAGGTCAACCCGCCATGCCGGCGGCCTCGGCCAGCAACCAGTCGCCGAACTTGGTCATCACCAGCGGGTGCTTGTCCCGGCCGATGAGCCCCTCCCGGCAGCCGAGCATCTCCGCCACGTCCGGGCGGTTGGTGCGGATCAGCAACCGGCTCCAAATCCACCATCGCGCCCTCTGACGCCGAACTTGGTTTTAGAATGATCCGTATAACACCTTTCGGCTGCTTCCTTGCAGCCTATCGCGCGTCGCTGGTTTTGATGTAAGTCAGCTTGAATCCAAACGTTGCATCGTTTACCTCCCGTTGGCAGCGCGATAGGCTGTTTCAGCCGATCACACGTCCGGTCGAGGCAGACCGTCGGCCGGGCTGGGGACGCCACGCCCGCCCCGGTTGAGTACATCCGTGTAGGTCATGGTCGTCCGCACATCCCTGTGCCCCAGGAGTTCCTGCACTGTGCGGATATCGTAGCCCTCAGCCAATAGGTGCGTGGCGAACAAATGCCGAAAAGTGTGGCTCGTGAGCCGTTTGGCGGTTCCGGCTTGGCGGACCGCCGCCGTCACTGCTCGTTGAACCAGAGATTCATCCATGTGATGACGCCCCTGTTCTCCCGTGTGGGGATTTTGCCAGCGATGTTCTTGGGGGAACACGAATTGCCATCGCCACTGGCGGCTGGCGTTCGGGTACTTGCGGGCCAGGGCATGCGGCAGTTCGACGTGGCCGTAGCGGTCGGCCAGATCATGCTGGTCAATCGCCTGGACGCGTTGAGGTTGCTCCCGGAGAAGAGGGATCACCGGCTGTGGCGTTCTCCCGGCACGGTCTTTGTCGCGATTCCCCTGGCGGACGCTAATCTCGCCGCGCTTCAAGCGGATCCAGAAGAAATATGCCTGTTCGGCGCGCCGGCTGTCGTGCCGGCCCCGCAGAACCTCGACCGTGCGATCGTATAGCCGCGGCGTCGGCTTGTCGGGAAACAGCCCCAAAGGCGATCGGCGTTTGCGCGGGCCGGCAGTCATGACAGCCTTAAGGCAGGCCAGGCCACCTTCGGATTGAGGATCGGGCGCGGCGCTCGGTGACGAAATGCGTCGACACCTTCGATTCTAGCTGGGGCATAGCCTGCGTCAAGAGGCCGGACGAACGTACGGGCGCGTATGGCGGAGGCTTCCCCCCGGGGCCAGTGGAGGAGGTCGAAACGGGGACGTAGCTGGTTTTTTGGCGGGCGGGCCTACGGCGCAGGCCGCGTGGCTGCGGCTACCATGGCAGGCATGGCAATGGCAGGGCAAGAGGTCATGGAGGCTGTTCGGGGTGTGGCATGAGGGTGGCGGTAGGCCGAACTGCGGGTGCGTGCAATTCGGGCCGTCGCCGTGAGCCGGCGGTGCTCGCACGCACCCGACAGACTGGCCTTGGGCCGGGGCGTGTGATAAGGTAATCGGCCGGTTACGAACATGCCTTGCCGGGCGAGCGGTCTCCGACCGCTATTGGCCCGCTCACCTAGGGAGGACGTGCCCATGTCGCGAAATATTTGCACCCGTTTCAGCCGCAGGCAGCTTGGGGAAGCGGCGGTTGCGGCGGCGGCCGCTGTGGCCTTGCCTAGGGCCGTGACCATCGCCTCCGAACGGGCCAAGGGGGCCAACGACCGGCCGGGGATCGGTTTTATCGGCACGGGCGGCCGGGCGCAGGCCCACATGGATATCTGCCCGAAGTTCAAGAGCCAGGGGCGGTGCGACACCGTGGCGGTGTGCGACGTGTATGGGCCGCGGGTTCAGGCCGCGGCCCAGAAGACCGGCGGCAAGGTCTACCGCCACTTTCAGGACCTGTTGGCCGACAAGAACGTCGACGTGGCGTGCATCGCCACGCCCGACCGGCACCATGCGCCGCAGGCCCTGGCGGCCATCCGGGCCGGCAAGGATGTGTACGTCGAAAAGCCCCTGACCCACTGGTCGCAGATGGACCTGGCGGCCCAACTGGGAGACGAGGCCGAACGCCTCAAACGGATCGTCCAGGTGGGAACGCAATACGTTGCCGACGATGCCTACGCGAAGGCCCGCCAGCTCATCCAGCAGGGCATCGTAGGCAAGATCGTCCACGTCCAACTGGGCTACTTCCGCCGGGGCGACTGGGGCGAGCGGATGCATATTCCCGACCCCAACGCCAAGCCCGGACCGGACCTGGATTGGGAACAGTTCCTGGGCGATGCCCCCAAGGTGCCGTTCAGCGTCTCGCGATTCTTCCAGTGGCGGCTGTACTGGGACTACGCGGGCGGCCCGGCCACCGACCTCTTGGTACACGCCTTCACCCCGGTCTTCTGCCTATTGGACCTGGGTTTTCCCGAACGCGTGCTGGGGGGCGGCGGCACCTTCCAGTATCCCCGCGAGGTGCCCGACCAGTGCAACATCATTGCCGACTACCCGGGCGGGCCCAGCGTGGTGATGTGCAATTCGCTGTCGAACTATACCGGCATCCAGACCATCCTTCGAGGGACGGATGGGGCCATCGTGCTGGGCGATTTGGACCACCCCGGGCCGGGAATCCGCATCGTGCCGGTGGGCAAAGACGCCAAAGAGGTGCTCATCCCCTGGAACGGATTCGGCAGCACCGAGAAGCTGTGGGACAACTTCCTCCAGTGCGTCCACACCCGCCAGCGACCCTACAGCCCTATCGATATCGGGGTGCGCGTGCAGGCGCCGTTGAACATGGGCATCCTTTCGCACCGCGAGGGGAAAGTGGCGCGGTTCGACCCGGCCAGCCGCAAGATCGTGCTGGGTTGATCGCCTAGGCCACCGGCCGGCGCGATCACCCTGCCGGGACGCCATTGCGGCGTTTGACGAGCGTCACCTGCCGGCCCCCGTGGTCGAAGCTGATGTCGTCCATGAACATCCGCATGAGGACCACGCCCCGGCCGATCCCCTTTTCCAGCGGCGACAGATCGGTAGGGGCCGGCAGCACCGAAGGATCGAATCCCAGCCCCTCGTCCCGCACGGTGAAGATGCCTTGTTGGGGCGTAATCTGAACGCTCAGATGGAGCGAGCGGTTGGCGTAGGGCGGGACCTTGCGGCGGTGCGCAAACAACGCAGCGTACTCCTTCTCTGCCTCGACACCCGGCGTGGGGCCCATTTCGAGATTGCCGTGGCACAGCGCGTTCCAAAGGGCCTCGTACAAGGCCATGCCCACCCGGGTACACTCGCCCACGTCGCACAGGCCGGTAAGCAAGATGGACTCCTGCACGTAGGCGATGGCGGCCCGCAACGCCTGGGTATCGTTCTTCAACAGCAGGGCGCACTGGAAGTCGGTTACGGAGCCGGGCTCCGGCCCGTTGGACCGCGGCCGGGACACCAGCGACATCACCCGCGTGACGATTTCCACAAGCTGCCGCGGCAGGAGTCTTTTGGGGATGTAGTTGACGGCCCCGGCCCGCAGGGCCAGCATGGCAATCCCTTCGTTGCCCCGCGAGGTCATCAGAATGACCGGCACCCCGGGGCACCTCTGGCGGGCGGCGGTCACCAGTTCCAGCCCATTCATGGCGGGCATGACCAGATCGGTCAGCATCAGATCGAACTTCGTTTGCTCGATCTTTTCGATAGCCTCCCGGCCATGCGTGGCGTAATCGACCTCCCAGCCGCCAGCCCGCTTGAGCAAGAAACCCACAACCCGGCGGTCGGTGGTCGAATCTTCCACAACCAACACGGTTGGCATGCATCCCCTCCCATGCCGAGCCCCCATGGCCTCCTCTCGGGGGCTGCCTATTCTACTGCTCCGAAGCCCACCCGGCCGGAAAACGCCGAGCCACTACCCGAGTACCTATCGGTTACACCCCCACTTTCGATGGGTGATACAACCCGCGGCCCTGCTGTGCCCATTATGCTTAAGAGTACAACCGGCGCCAATCGTTTGGCGTGATGGGAAGCCGGAAATGCTTGCAAGTGCGGAGACGGCCGGGTGGCCGCTCGCCCGCCAGGGAACCGCGGCCACGACGCCCCCACCACAGCCCCCTTGCGAGTTCCCGGCCGGTGGATCTCGCCGGTGCTTTTGGGGGTAACCGTTCACGGCCCGGGGCCTTCCGGA
>JBBIQF010000478.1:0-5213 GCA_037442445.1 Planctomycetaceae bacterium | reverse complement strand
AATCCCCAAGCAAAAAGGACAAAGCCCAATTAGGGTGCGTGCGCGGCACGCACGCGCCGAGGGTGAGCCGGTGGGTTTAGCCTGCCGGGATTGCGCGAATGTCGAAGGCCCCGGGGCCGGTCAAAGCGCGCTGCGCAGGGGCCGGACGGCGGGCTTGCACCCCACCAAATCGCCCAATAGGCGCTGCCAGCTCTGGGGCGAGCCGGGGGTCAACCGGCCCAGGACGCGGGGCACCTCGGCCCCGGTCACCTCGGGCGGATTGGCCGGCACTTGGTCCAAGTGCAATAGCGCCAATAGCCCGGCGCAAACCGGGTCCACCGCCTCCCAAGCGACGCCCAATTCCCGGGCGCGGCGCAGGGGAACGCCCGGCAGTTTGGCGGCCACTTCGCGAAGCAGCAGGCCATTGTTCTGCCCGCCCCCGCCCACGACGATTTCGTCAATAGGCGCATCCTGGGGCAAACAGCGGCGGATGGCCAGGTGCAGGGCCTCGGCAATCAAGTGCGTGGCGGTACACAACAGGTCGCGGACCGACCAGCCTTCGCGGACGGCCTGGCGCATGGCTTCGACCAAAAACCGTTCGGGGCGCACACCCCCGGGGCTCCAGCGCGGGATGGTGCGGCGGAAATAGGGGTCGGCCAGCCAGTGCCGCAAGAGCGGCTCGATGCGTTGTCCCTGGACGGCCAGCCGGCCGCCAGGATCGAACCGGTGCTCGCCGCCGGTGAGGCGTTCGGCCAAGAGGTCCAACAGGTGCGTGCCGGGTCCCACGTCAAAGGCCCGCAGGCCCGGCGGGAGGCTGTCTTCGCCGGCAGGTGGGGGCAGCCAGGCCAATCGCGTGGTGCGGCCCAGGTCCACGACCAGGCGATGCCTGCGTGGGTGGCGAAGCAACAGCCACAAGGGCACAGCGTTCAGAGGGCCTCCCTGGCCCCCCTGCGCCACGTCGCGGGCGGGAAAGGCATCGACCACGTTCAGGCCGGTCAACTCGGCCAACCGGGCCGCGTCGCCCAGGCCGAGGTACGCGCCGGCCGAATTGCCCGCCCCGCTCCACAGGCCAGGGTCGAGCAGGCCCACTGCCAGGATTCGGCTCGGGGCCACGCCGGCCTGGGAAAGCAGGGCATCGAGCAGGGCGGCCTCTTGGTCGGCCAGGTGCGTGCCATGCCGGGCGATCGCCTCGACCGTTGCGGCGGGTGTGCTGGCGGTGGACCGATCGGCCAATTGGGCCAGACACGCGGCCGTTTCGGCGGGCAATTGGGCAGCGATGCCTTCGCCCACGCGAGGCCGCATGGACAGGCCGCGGCCTTCGGCCCACACCAGTGCGGCCGAGATCCGCGACCCGCCCGGCGCGACCGCCACCCCCACCGCGCAGCGCCTGGGCTCTGCCGCGACGGAAGGCTCGAACCGCAGGATGTCGGCCATCTCAGGCGACCAGCCGCATCTCCGCCACCTCCCGCCGCGTGATGCCGGCAATGAACTCCTCGAACACCCCCAGGTCCAAGGCCGAAGCCGACTCGGCCTCGGGATGGAACTGCGTACCGAAGGCGAACCAATCGTCCATCTCGCTTTCGATGGCCTCGACCACGCCATCGGGCGAGCGGGCGGTCACCCGGAAGCCAGGGGCGACTTCGTCCACGGCCATGTGGTGCATGCTGTTGACGCGGATCTCCCCCTCGCCGTAGACCCGGTCCATCAGGGTGCCGCGCTCCACGACCAGGGCATGGCGGTGGTTGGGGTCGGTGGGATCATGGTGGGGCATGGCCCGGGGGAGGTCTTCGGCGATGTCCAAGAACAGGTTTCCTCCCTGCGAGACGTTCAGAAGCTGCATCCCCGCGCCGATGCCCATCACCGGCAGGCGCCGCTGGGCGACCAGCTCGATGAGCGTGCGGTCGAACCGCTCGCGCCGCGGGTCCATCAGGCGGACCGAAGGGTGCAGCATGAAGCCATCGTGCCGGGGGTCCAGGTCGGCGCCGCCGACCAGTAGCACGCCGTCGACCAGATTGAGCAGGCGGTTGATGTCCGCCCGATCGGCCAAGGGCGGCAGCAGCACGGGCACTGCCCCCACCTTGACCAGCGCGTCGAAGTAGCCCGCCGCCAGAAACGCGAAGGCAGGCTGCTCCTTGCGGGCCGCCCGATAGTCCATGTTCACCCCCACCACCGGCTTGTCGTTTTTCATGGCCTTCTCCTGCGGCACATCGTGTGCCTGTCCCAAAAGGCCAGAGAAGTGACCACACACCCGCCTCGTGGACCGACACGAGAGCGCTTCGGGGCGCGCGGGGAGAATTCCCCTATCGCTTGCGCAGAGAAAAGATGCCCGGCACTGAGAAAGAAACACGCCGATCCCTGACGCCCGGTCCCCCAAATATCCTCCCTCCGCCGGAAACCGTTCCATCCCAGGGACGGCTGCCGTGCGGTACGTTGCTTTCCTGGCCGCGGGGGCTGCGCCGGTTTCCGGCTCCGAAGAGCATTGGCCCGAACGTGGGCCTGCAACGCCTCGGTCGCGCACCGGATGTTATCAAGCCGAGCGACCCTACGGGTCAGGAAAGTGGGGCGGAGTGTACGGCCCGCCGGAAAGGCTGGAAAGAAGATTGCTATCGGTCGTTGTGCTAGCACTGCTAGCACTCAACCCGTTGGTCGGACCCCAGGTCGTGGGCTGTGGTTAACCCCAGCTTTGTGCGCCCTGCCAGGGGGTTTTTCATGCGGTTGCACCCGGGCAGCGCCCCCAGCGCACGCCGCCCAGGGATCTGACCGCAGTCGCGCAAAGGCCTTGTCCCGGCGCCTGGCTGTGCCATACTGGGGGCATGGAAGGCGGCGGGGGGTCGGGCGGCTGTTTTGGGCACACGGAGCCTCAGCCGTGCCGCCCGCTGCGGGGCCAGTGCCGCATCGGCGCCTGGCACGGCAAAGTCTTTCCCTGGGAGGGTACACCATGGCCAAGAAAGTGCAGTTCGGCGTGATCGGGGCTGGAGGCATTGCGTACCGGAAGACCATCCCCGGCATGCTGCGGGCCAAAAATTGCCGTCTGGTCGCGGTGATGGACCCCGTGGGCGTGGAGAAGGTCGCCTGCGAGTTCAACGTGCCGGGCTACACCACCGAAGAGGCGCTGTTGGCCGACCCCAAAGTGCAGGCCGTGTACATTGCCTCGCCGGTGTACTGCCACCTGGCGCAGATTCGGGCGGCTGCGGCAGCGGGCAAGCACATCTTGTGCGAAAAGCCGCTGGCGTTGAACCTGGACGAAGCCCGCCAGGCGGTCGAGGCCTGCCGCCAGCACGGCGTGTTCCTCCAGGAGGGCTACATGATGAAGTTTCACGCCGCGCACCGCAAACTCCGCGAGCTGATCGAAGAGGGCCGGCTGGGCAAGGTCGTGTTCCTCCGGGCCCAATTGTCGTGCTGGTACCCGAAGATCGAAGGGGCATGGCGCCAGGACCCGGCCAAAGGCGGGGGCGGGGCGCTGATCGACATGGCCACGCACCTGTACGACCTGTTGGAGTACTTTGCGGGTCCGGTTCGCCGCATCGCTGCCCGCACCGGCAACCTCGTGCAAGACTACGCGTCCGAAGATGCCTCGACGACGTTGCTGGAGTTCGCTTCCGGGGCGCACGGCGTGGTGGACTGCTTTTTCTGCATCCCGGACGAAGCCAGCCGAACCCGCCTGGAGGTGTACGGCTCGCAGGGGGCGGTGCTGAGCGAGGGGACCATCGGCCAAAGCAGCCGGGGCAAGCTCGAAGGCATTTTCGGGCTGGGCGCCGCGGGCTACGATGCCGCCCAGGACAAAGACGTGGTGCGCAAGTTCCAGCGCATTGCGTTCCGTTCGGTCAATCCCTACACGGCCGAATGCGAGTACTTCGCCGATTGCGTGCTCAACCAGCGGCCGCCGGAAATCAACGGGCCCCAGCACGCCCTGCACATCATGGAGCTGGTGGAAAAGGCCTACGCCTCGGCCCGGTCGGGGCAGTTCCTCGAGGTCCAGACGGAGCCTTAGCCGGCCAACGCGCGCCCAGGCAGCCGGTAGGTCCACAGAGGATTACTGCTGGCTTTTCTCTTCGGCTTTGGGCTCGTCCTCTTGGCGATCCAGGCGGAGGAAGATCCGCAGCGCTTCGGCCAGCACGTAAGCGGCCAGAAAGCCCAGGTAGGCCAAGAGCGGATAGGCGGCCGCCCCCAGCAGCACGCTTTCGGCCGAGGCGGCGGCGGCCAGCGGCCCGATCGCCTTGAGGGGGCCCAGGGCCTGGCCGCCTTGCCCCAATAGCTTGTTCAGCTCCGCCAGGTCTCCGAGTTCGCGGGTTGCGGAGTTGCCCGTGCCCCCCAGTCCGCCCAGCGAACCGAGCAGGCCGTCTAGCGAAGGGTTGTTCCGCGAGGGCAGCCCTGCCGGGCCGGACGCCGACAGAGCTGGCGGCGCGGCCGAACCGCCCGCCAAGCCCAAGTACACGGCGTAACCGAGCGTTACCGCGCCCCAAAGCACGCCCGCGGCGATGACCGCCGGTCCGAGCCGAATCGCAAGTTTGGCCAGAAGTGTCAACAGGCCGATAGCCTCCTGGCCCACGGTGGTCTCGCGGGAGATCGAAATCCCCAAACTCTCGGCATTCAAAGCCAGCATGGCCGCATACTGGCACACCACGAAACCCGCCACTCCGGTGAGCACCCATTGAAAGCTGTGCAAGGCCACGGCCGCGACGCTCGTGGTAATCAACAGGCCCACGCCCGAAAGCAGGGCAAACAAGGCCAAGCTGTCGGGAACCGCGGTCGAGACCATCTGGGCTGTGGTGGCGCGGTCGAGCCGGTCCAAAGCGTTGGCGAACCGGCCGGAAGCGTATTGAAGCGCCGCAAGGGCCAGCACGGTGGCCAGGCCGGCCCCCGCAATGGCCAAGGCTTTTCCTTGCACCGCGGCGATCCCGTGGACCAAGAGTACCAAGAGCATTGCCGCGTAAAGCCCGTAGTGTCCGACCAGGGCGAGCAGTTGGCCGGTCCCTTCGGTAAAGTGGCCGGAAAAGGCGGCGCCCAAGGCATCCAGCAGATAATCGAACAGGTGGGGGCGTTGGCCCAATCGCGATCGTTCGAACGCAGCCGAGGAGCGCTCGAAGGTGACCCGTGCCCGCCGGGGAGCCTCCCGGGCTGCCGTGCCGGTAAGCGAGGGGGGTGCCGGGGCTGCCGGAGGCGCGGCCTCGGCCGGGTTGGCCGGCACACCCGAGCCGGGCCCCGCGGCCATCGGCCGCGCGATGCCTGCGCCT
>JBBIQF010000477.1:0-5215 GCA_037442445.1 Planctomycetaceae bacterium | reverse complement strand
CGTCGTCGAGCGCGGGCAGTTCGAACGGCGCGTCGAGCGGCGCGCTCGGCGGCGCCTGCCTGCTGGCGTGCCTCGCCCCGGCGGCCTGGCTGCCGCCGGCCGGCAGGGCGCAAGGCGACACAGGGACCGCCAAATTGCCTTACGTCTACACGCGCTGGAAACAGTTCACCGTCAAGGACGGGCTTCCCAACGATCACATCTTCGCCGTCAAGGCCGACGGTCCGCGGGTCTGGGTCGGGACCGAAGACGGCCTGGCATGCATCGACAAGGCCACGGGCGACATTCGGAAATGGCAGGAAAAGGACGGCCTGCCGTGGCGCGCCGTCACGGGCATCGATGTGAACCCGAAGACCGGCGACGTGTGGCTGGCGCTCTTCGGCGGCGGCCTGGCGCGCTTTTCCGGCGGACGCTTCGACCACTGGCACCAGCTCAACAGCGGCCTCGTCAATGACGTTGTCTATGCGGTCGCGATCGAAAACGACAATGTCTGGGCGGCCACCACCGCCGGCGCCAGCCGCTTCAACACGATCACGGGCGAGTGGACCATCTTCACCGAAAAGAACGCCCCGATGGAGGAGATCTGGAACTACGGCGGGACCTACAACGACGGCAAGGTCTACCTGGCCGTCTGGGGAAGCGGCGTGCTCGAGTTCGACGTGGCCACGCAGAAGTGGAAGGAGTACATCGACCCCGACGGTGAGATGGAGATCGACCTGTACCGCGACGACGGCATCGTGCACGTCATCACCACCGGCGTCAGCTACATCGAAAAGGTGCTCTGGGTGTCCACCTACTTCGGCAATTGCCGTTACGACGGGCGACACTGGCGGGGCTTTTACAACAAGGAGGGGGGACCGCCCAGCGACTTCACGAACAACCTCAAGGCGCGCAGCGCCAACGAGGCCTGGTTCTGCACCGACAAGGGCCTGGGCGTGCTGGCCGATTTCCCCTCGGATACGTGGGTCCAGTACACGGCCGGCCCGCGCCCGCCGGCGGGCAAGGCCGTCGTCAAGCGCGGCCCTGAAGTGCTCGAGACCGTCGAGCTCGAAGTCGGGCCGCCGCACAGCTTCATCATATGCGCCGATCTCGACGGCAACGACGCCTGGATCGGCACGTCCAAGGGCCTGGGCTGGGGGATCGGCACCGATTATTATTCGGGCCTAAGGGAGAACCCGGCGTGGCTTTCCAAGGCCAAGCCGGCGCCGGCGGCCACCGCGGCCGCGGGCCGGTAGGCGGCCCGGCAAACTCAGCCGCTTGGAACTCCCTGGCCGAGATCGCCCGAAAATACATTGATGGATTCTTCGATCGCCCGAAACCGCACTTATCGATTCGCACGAGGTGTCCTATGCGTTACCTGTTAGCTGTTGCGATCCTTGCCTTCGGGGTAGCGGTCCGGGCCGATACCCCCGCCTCGCCCGAGCTGCCCTTGGACTGGAAGCCTCCCTTCGAGGTCGATGCCGAGACCCTCAAAGTGCTCGAAGAGAGCTACAAAGCCGGCACATACGGCGCGCCCAACCTGCCGCTGAAGACCGACGAAAACTACGCCCACACGCCCCGCGACTTAGAACCCTTCCGCCACGTGCTGCCGCACAAACGGCACTTCCTGGTGCAGATGGAGTACACTGGCGCCGGGCGCGGCATCCCCGAGCCGAAAGACGTCAAGACCGTCAAAATCGGGTTCATCGGCCCCATCGAGCCCACGGTCTCGGTGGCCACCGGCGGCAAGAGCCATGAAGAATCGTTGGGAATCCCCATGCTCCAAGGGTGCCAACTGGCCATCGAGCAGGCCAATGCCGCGGGCGGTTACTTGCGGCGCAAAATCCCCTTCGAGCTAGTGGTCAAGAACGACAACGGGTTGTGGGGCTCCTCGGGGAACACCATTATCGACCTGGCCTATAAGGACGAGGTTTGGGCCATCCTGGGCACCATCGACGGCGCCAATAGCCACATCGCCATCCGCGTGGGCCTGAAGATCGAAATCCCCATGATGAACACGGGCGATACGGACCCCACGTTCATCGAAACCAACATCCCCTGGGTGTTCCGCTGCATCGCCGACGACCGGCAGCAGTGCTATCTGCTGGCCGACTACATCTACCGCAAACTCAAGTACAAGCGGGTCGCCATCATCCGGGCCAGCAACCGGTATGGCCGGTTCGGCGTGCGTGAAATCCGCGATGCCAGCCGGCGGATGCAGAACCCGGTGCCGGTGGAGATGGCCTACCACCTGACCCAAGAGGATTTTTCCGTGGAACTGGAGCGGATCAAGGCCAGCCAGCCAGAGGCCGTGGTCCACTGGGGCAACGCCGAGCACGGGGCCAAAATCCTCAACCAAATGCGGGCCATGGGTATGAACCAGCCCTATTTCGCCTGCGACCGCTGCTGCTCCGACGAGTTCGTGCGCATCGCCGGCAAGAATGCCGAAGGGGTGGTGTGCGCCTATCCGTGGAACCCGGACCGCAAAGACCCCAAGCTCGATGCCTTCCGCCAGGCGTATCGCAAGCGGTTCGGCAGCGAACCGGAGACCTACGCCGCCCACGCCTACGACGGCATGAACATGCTCATTTGGGCGATCCAGGTGGCGGGGCTCAATCGGGCCCGCATCCGCGACGTATTGGCTTACCGCACCAAACCCTGGCCCGGCGTGACCGGCGACATCCCCTTCAGCGCGGTGCTGGACGATATGGGCGAGGTGTACCTGGCCCGGTACGAGAACGGGCGCTGGCGGTACTACTCGCGCGACGACTTGCAGATACCGCGAGGCCCGCAACGGGCCCCGGGCGACCACGGCGAGGCGATTTCGCAGCGATGATCTCGCCCCGAGGCTGTATTGCCGCTATTGCCCTGCTGGCCGCCCTGGCCCTAGGCCCCCGGGTTGGTCCGGCCGCCGTAGCGGAAACGCGGCCCTTGGCCAAACCTTTCTTCGATGCCCGCCAGCGCCAAACGGAATATGCCGGGCCGGGCCGCGAACTGCCCGAACCCAAAATGTCGCCGAGGTCTTGTTAGGCTACTTCGGCCCCAGCGGCGAGGATGCCGATCTGCGCGACGGCTGGCGGGCCGCCCAATTGGCCATCGAGGAACTCAATCGGCAGGGCGGCTGTCGGGGCAAGCCCTTCCGCCTGGTGCCCGGCTGGTCCGACCAGCCCTGGAAGGACGGCGCCAGCCAGGTCACGCGCATGGTGTACGGGCATGACGTGTGGGCGGTGATTGGCGGGCCGGATGGCACCACCACCCACCTGGCCGAGCAAGTGGTGGCCAAGGCCCGGCTGGCTCTGGTCAGCCCCGGAAGCACCGATCGCAGCGCCAACTTGGCCAATGTGCCCTGGATGTTCTCGCTGTTGCCGGGCGACCATCTTCAGGCCCCCGTATTGGTCCAGCACATTGCGGCGCGTGGCGGCGGGCCGCTAGCGGTCCTTTCGGCCGACGACCACGACGCGCGGCAATTCGTGCAACAGTTCCGGCGGTCAGCCACGCCGGCCCGGCTGTCCATTGGCTGGCAATATGTGTGCGCCTCGGCCGAGACGGCCAGCACCGCCGCGGGCCGGCTGGTCCAAGCCAAGCCCTCCGGGGTGCTGGTGGCCGGCGGCCCCACGGCCAGCGCCGCCATGGTCACCGCGCTGCGCCAAGCCGGCTATAGCGGCCCGATCTTCGGCAGCGCCGCCTTGGGCCGGCGGTCCTTTCTGAAGCAAGCGGCCGAGCAGGCCCACGAGTGCGTGTTTCCGCTGTTGTACTCTGCCGGTTCCGAGGGCCCGGACGGTTTCGCCGCGCGGTTCCAGAAGCGTTACGGCTATGAACCCGATTACCTGGCCGCCGCGACCTACGATGCCGTACACTTGCTGGCCGCTGCGGTGCGGCGTGCGGGGCTGAATCGGGCCCGGATTGGCGACGCCCTGTGGGAGCTTTCGCCATGGCAAGGGGCCTGCGGCCTGTTGCGGTGGGACAAGCTCGGCAGCAACAGCCGGGCGCCGGGTCTAGGCACTATCCGCGGCGGCCGCGTGGTCCCATGGGAGCCGCCGTCCGCATCGGACCGCCCCGGCCCGCCGCTCAGCCAAGAGCCGCCATCACCTGTTGTGCCTGGTCGCAAAGCTGTTGGGCCTGGGGGCGGGTCTTAGCCTCGGCCACGGCCCGCACGATGGGTTCGGTGTTGCTCGGCCGCACCAGGAGCCAGCGATCGGGCCAGTCCAGTCGCAAGCCGTCGAGGCGGTCGGCCCGCGCGTCCGAAAAATGCGATTCCAAGGCGGCCAGGGCGGCCGGAACCCGCTCCTTCGGCAGCGCCATCTTCCTCTTGACGATCGCGTAGCGCGGCAGCTCGTCGGCCAGCCGGCTGACCGGCAGCTTGCGCCGGGCCATGGCCGCCAGGATATGGGCCATGCCCACGAAACTGTCGCGGACCAGCCCCACCTGCGGATCGATCGGCCCGCCGTTGCCCTCGCCCCCGAACACCGCCCCGCACGCCAGCATGGCCGACACCACGTTCGCCTCCCCCACCGCCGAACGCACCAGCGGCACGCCGAATTGCCGGGCAATGTCCTCGGTCATACGGCTGGACGAGCAGTTGGTGACGATCGGCCCGCGGCGCTCCGCCAGCACGTGGGCCACGCACAACGCCAGGGTGTATTCCTCGCCCAGGTAGCGGCCGGCCTCGTCGATCACGGCCAGCCGGTCCGCATCGGGGTCCAGGCAGAAGCCCACATCTGCCCCGGCGGCAGGCACGGCCGCGCACACCCCGGCCAGGTTCTCCTCCGTCGGCTCCGGCGGGTGCTCGAACTGGCCGTCGGCCGCCTCGCCCAGCACCGTCACCCGGCACCCCAATGCCTCGAGCAAGCGCCGGCCCAACGCCCCGCCAGCACCGTGGTTGGCATCCAGCACCACGCGGAAGCCCCGCTGTTGGATCGGCCCGCGATCGACCACGGCCAGCACCGCGTCGAGGTGCGGTGCAAGCGGGTCGGCCAGCGGCTGAAAATCGCCCAAGCGATCCCAGGCGGCCCAGGCCGGCCGGCCCCCGCGGTACTGGGCCAGCACCTCCTCTCCCACGCCGGCCGGTAGCAACCGGCCCTCAGGCCCAAATAGCTTCAGCCCGTTGTACTCCGGAGGATTATGGCTGGCCGAGATCTGGATGCCGCCGGCCGCACCCTCCCGCCGCACCAGCACCCCCACCGTGGGCGTGGGGACTACGCCGGCATCCCGGCTCGGCCGGCCTAAAGCGTGCAGGGCG